>NZ_JAEVHN010000157.1:0-11385 GCF_016803375.1 Micromonospora sp. 4G55 | reverse complement strand
CGCTCTACGCGGCGGCGCACGCGCGGCCGGCGTACGAGGGGTGCTGGCGCTGGCCCCGGTCGCCGACCTCGCCGAGGCGTACCGGCTGGATCTGGACGGCGGGGCGGTGGCCGCGCTGCTCGGCGGCGGCCCGGCGGAACACCCGGACCGGTACGCGGCGGCCGATCCACGGGGGCTGGTGCCGCTTCGGACACGCACCGTGATCGTTCACGGGGTCCAGGACCAGCAGGTCCCAGTCACGATCAGGCCGGGGTTACCTGGCCGCGGCCCGGGCGGCGGGGGCCGATGTGCGCCTCGTTGAACTGCCGAAATGCGAGCACTTCGGGCTCATCGACCCGGAGTCGGCGGCCTGGCCGCAGGTCAGAGAAGCGTTGCAGTCGCTGCACAAAGATCAATAGCCATTGACGCAGCGTCGTCAACCAGGTAGAACGCCGAGGGGGCGGTGACGCCCGGCAACGCTCCGGAAGGATTTTGGTGTCGCAAATGAACCGCAGGCGCGCCCTGCAGCTGCTGGCCGCGCTCGGTACCACCGGGCTGGTCGCCGGCTGCGGCACGGACGACGAGGATGAGCCGGCCGCGGCCGGCTCGCCGATCAAAATCGGGCTCGTCGCCCCCGAAAGTGGCTCGGGCAAAACCATCGGCGAGGACATCGTCAACGGCTTCGAGCTGTACCTGGCCACCCACGGCCAGCGCCTCGGCGGGCACCCGGTGACCCTGGTGAAGGCCGACGAGGGCGACAACGCCAAGACCGGTCAGGCCGCGCTGCTCGGCGGCGGCCCGGCGGAACACCCGGACCGGTACGCGGCGGCCGATCCACGGGGGCTGGTGCCGCTTCGGACACGCACCGTGATCGTTCACGGGGTCCAGGACCAGCAGGTCCCAGTCACGATCAGCCGGGGTTACCTGGCCGCGGCCCGGGCGGCGGGGGCCGATGTGCGCCTCGTTGAACTGCCGAAATGCGAGCACTTCGGGCTCATCGACCCGGAGTCGGCGGCCTGGCCGCAGGTCAGAGAAGCGTTGCAGTCGCTGCACAAAGATCAATAGCCATTGACGCAGCGTCGTCAACCAGGTAGAACGCCGAGGGGGCGGTGACGCCCGGCAACGCTCCGGAAGGATTTTGGTGTCGCAAATGAACCGCAGGCGCGCCCTGCAGCTGCTGGCCGCGCTCGGTACCACCGGGCTGGTCGCCGGCTGCGGCACGGACGACGAGGATGAGCCGGCCGCGGCCGGCTCGCCGATCAAAATCGGGCTCGTCGCCCCCGAAAGTGGCTCGGGCAAAACCATCGGCGAGGACATCGTCAACGGCTTCGAGCTGTACCTGGCCACCCACGGCCAGCGCCTCGGCGGGCACCCGGTGACCCTGGTGAAGGCCGACGAGGGCGACAACGCCAAGACCGGTCAGGCCGCCGTCAACGACCTGCTCAAGCAGGGCGTGCTCGCCCTCACCGGGGTGGTCAACCCGACGGTGATGTCCGGTATCCGGGACATCGTGGAGCAGGCCCGAGTGCCGCTGATCGGGTCGAACGCCTCGCCGGTCAGCCTCCAGAGCGTGGTCTACATCTGGCGCACCTCGTACGTGCTGGACGAGCCGGGCCGGGCGCTCGGGGCGTACCTGAAGCAGCGGCTGCCGGCCAGCAGCCGGGTGGTGACCATCGCGCCCGAGGGCAGCCTCGACGTCGTGCAGGGCTTCCGCCAGGGCTTCGGCGTCGACGACCCGCGGATCGCCGGCGAACCCGTCTGGACCGACCCCACCGCCGACCCCGGCGAGGGCACCTACGCCCCGGACATCCGGCAGGCGCTCAGCCGCAGGCCCACCGCGATCTTCTGCCACTTCTCGGGCACCGCGGCCATCCAGTTCATCAAGCAGCTGCGCCGGCACCGGCCGGCCTACACCGGGCCGATCTACGCGCCCGGCTTCCTCACCGAGGGCAACGTGCTCAACGAGGTACGCGGGGTGCTGCTGGACAAGGAGGACCGGCTGCTGCCCGGCCCGATCCAGACCGTGTCGAACTACTCGGCCGACCTGAACAACAACGCCAACCGGATCTTCGCCTCCGCGTACCGCAAGACGTTCAACGTCTCGCCCAGCACGTACGCCATGGCCTCGTACGACGCCGCCCAGGTGCTCGACGGGGCGATCCGGATCGCCGGGGCGAACCCGACCCCGCAGCAGGTCAACCTGGCCCTCGGCAAGGTGGGCCAGATCGACAGCCCGCGCGGGGTGTGGCAGTTCAACCAGCCCCGTACGCCGCAGCAGCGGTGGTACCTGCGCACCGTGCAGTTCGACGGCCGGCTGCTGTCCAACGTCATGCTCAACGAGATCGCCACGCTCGGCTGAGCGCCGAGCCCCGTACGCGCCGAGGGCCGGTCTCCCCGCGGGAGGCCGGCCCTCGGCGTACGCCGTGGTGGCGTCAGTGACGCAGCTCGGCGATGCAGCACTTCACGCTGCCGCCGCCCTTCTTCACCTCGCCCAGCTCGACCGGCACCGGGTGGTAGCCGGCCGCCTTGAGCTTGCCGGCCAGCCGGGTCGCCTCGCTGTTGAGCACGACGTTGAGCCCGTCGCTGACCAGGTTCAGGCCGAAGGTCATCGCGTCCTCGTCGTCCGCGACCACCGCGTCCGGGAAGAGCTGGGCGAGCACCTTCTGGCTGGCCGCCGAGAAGGCGCCCGGGAAGTAGACGATGTTCTCGTCGTCGATCGAGGCGAGCGCCACGTCCAGGTGGTAGAAGCGCGGGTCGACCAGGCGCAGCGACACCACCGGCCGGCCGAGCGCCTCCTGCGCCTCGGCGTGCGCCGGCAGCTCGGTGCGGAAGCCGTGGCCGGCGAGGACCAGCCCGCCGTGCGCCTCCGGCAGGTACGCGAAGTCGCCCTCGCCCTCGTTGGTCTCGCTCGGCGCGATGAACCGCCAGCCCTGCGACTCGTAGAACGCCCGGTGCGCGGCCGCCTCGGCGGCGCGCTGCTCGTGCTTGAACTGGGCGCCGTAGACCGTCCCGTCCACCACGAAGGCGCCGTTGGCGGCGAAGACCATGTCCGGCAGCCCGGCCTCGGGGTTGAGCAGGTGCACGTCGTGGCCGAGCCCGACCAGCGTCTCCCGCAGGCGGTCCCACTGCTTGACCGCCAGCTCCGCGTCGACCGCGGTGGTGACGTCCATCCACGGGTTGATGGCGTACTCGACGGCGAAGTGCTCGGGCGAGCACATGAGATATGTCCGCTTTCGCGGCACTCGCTGCTGGTTCACGGTGACCAAGAGTAGGTAGCGTAGAACTTTGGTAACAGCCAGAACTCTTGCTTTCTGAAGGCGGAACGTTGCAGATAGACGCGGTCGACCAGCGAATCATTGCGTTGCTCGTGGCGGACGCTCGCGCGTCGTACGCCGACATCGGCAGCCGGGTGTCACTCTCCGCTCCGGCGGTGAAGAGACGCGTCGACCGGCTCCGCTCCGCGGGGGTGATCCGGGGCTTCACCGCGGTGGTCGATCCGGCCGCCGTCGGCTGGACCACCGAGGCCTTCGTCGAGCTCTTCTGCGCCGGCCGGACCACCCCCGCGCAGATCGGGGTGGCCGCCCGGCGGCACCCGGAGGTGGTCGGGGCGTACACCGTCTCGGGCGAGGCGGACGCCCTGGTGCATCTGCGGGCCGCCGACATCGCCCACCTGGAGGAGGCGCTGGAGCGGCTGCGGGCGGAGTCGTTCGTGACCTCCACCCGGAGCACCATCGTGCTCTCCCGCCTGGTCGAGTCGCCCGGCGTCGGCCCGTCCACCGGCTGACCCGCGCTTGACCTCAACCCCGCTTCATGTCGTCGACTGGGCCGGACGGCGACGTGAGGAGGGGATCGTGCGGGCGGTGTGGCTGCGGGAGTTCGGCGGGCCGGAGGTGCTGGTGCCGGGAACGGCGCCCGACCCGACGCCCGGGCCGGGGCAGGTGCTGATCGAGGTGGCCCACGTCAACCTCACCTTCGTCGAGACGATGTTCCGGGCCACCGGGTTCGGGCCGTTCCGCGGCCCGCTGCCGGTGATCCCCGGCAACGGGGTCGGCGGCGTGATCGGCGCGGTGGGCCCGGACGTGGACCCCGGGCTGGTCGGCCGGCGGGTGGTCAGCGGCACCGGTGGCTCCGGCGGGTACGCCGAACGGGTCGTGGTGGACCGGGCCGCGCCGATCGAGGTGCCCGACGCGCTGGCGCTGGACGACGCGGTGGCGCTGCTCGCCGACGGCCGCACCGCGCTGCTGCTGACCGACGCGGCGGCGCCCCGGGCGGGGGAACGCGTGCTGGTCGAGGCCGCTGCCGGTGGGGTGGGCGGCCTGCTGGTCCAGCTCGCCGCGCGGGCGGGAGCACGGGTGGTCGGCCTGGCCGGCGGCCCCCGCAAGACGGAACTGGTCCGGGCGGCGGGCGCCGACGTCGTGATCGACTACCGGGAGCCCGACTGGGCCGACCGGGTACGCGCCGCGACCGGCGGGGTGAACGTCGTCTTCGACGGCGTCGGCGGCGACGTGGGCCGGGCGGCGTTCGACCTGCTCGACCCCGGCGGTCGGATGCTCAACTTCGGGCTCGCCTCCGGCAGCTGGACCGACGTGCCGACGGAGACCGCCACGGCGCGCGGGGTGGCCCTGCTGCGACCGACCGCCGGCCCGGACGAGCTGCGTGCGCTCACCGTACGGGCGTTGGCCGAGGGCGCGGCCGGGCGGCTGCGCCCGCTGATCGGGCAGCGGTTCCCGTTGGAGCGGGCCGCCGAGGCGCACGCCGCGATGCAGTCGCGGGCCACCGTCGGCAAGACCCTGCTCGACGTCGGCTGACCAGTCGGCGCACCGGACGAGCGTGCGCGACGGGGTCAGAGGTACATGCCCGTCCGGTGCTCGGAGTCCGCCGGCCGGCTCGGCTTGTCGCCCTCGCCGAAGAACCGCTTGCCGCCGAACTCCCCGTGCAGCCGGTCGTCCAGCTCGTCGGCCAGCCCGGTCATCACCTGCACCGCGAGCATCAGGTGGGTGGCCTGGAAGTTGCGGCCGAAGACCGGGATGGAGGCCCAGACGGTGTCGTCGGCGCAGTAGAGCCGGCCGATCGGCATCCGGTTGGTCAGCTCGGAGAGCTTCACGTAGAGGCGCTCGGTCGGCTCCACCTCGGTGAGCACCGGGGAGAAGACGTCGACCAGCGGCGGGTTGTCGCGTACCCGGACGAACACCATCGCCGAGCCGGCCCGGATGTTGATGTCGCCGTCCGAGTCCACCTGGAGCTGGTCGGACTTCGACTTGAGCATGGTCGACACGACCGTGCGGACCCGCTCCTCCAGCGCCAGCACGTCCTCGCCCTCGTCGCTCTTCTGCGCGCTCGCGGCGGCGGCCAGGGCCTCGTCGAGGTCCGCCTCGACGTCGCGGTCCGGGCCGAACTCGCTGCGCGCGGTGCCGAGCGGTTCGGCCGGCAGCGGCTCGCCCTCGGCGACCAGCAGTTGCAGCCGGACCAGGTCCAGCCCGGTGACCGCCTCGGTGACCGGGTGCTCCACCTGGAGCCGGGTGTTCATCTCCAGGAAGTAGAACTCGCCGGTCGGGGCGAGCAGGAACTCCACCGTGCCCGCGCCGACGTAGTCGACGGCCCGGCCGGCGGCCACCGCCGCCTCGTGCAGCCGCTGCCGCAGCTGCGGCCCGACGACGGCCGGGGCCTCCTCGACGATCTTCTGGTGCCGGCGCTGGATCGAGCAGTCCCGCTCGCCGAGGGCGACCACGGTGCCGTGGGTGTCGCCGAAGATCTGCACCTCGACGTGCCGGCCGCGCTCCACGTACCGCTCGACGAAGACCGTGCCGTCGCCGAAGGCGGCGGCCGCCTCGCGGCGCGCGGAGGCGACGGCCTCGGCGAGGTCGACGGCGTCGCGGACCACGCGCATGCCCCGCCCGCCGCCGCCGGCGGACGCCTTGACCAGCACCGGGAAGTCGGTGATCTGGTCGGGGTCGGTCCAGGTCGGCAGCATCGGCACGCCCGCCTCGGCGAGCAGTGCCTTCGCCTCCATCTTGTCGCCCATCGCGGCGATCGCCTTGGCCGGCGGGCCGACCCAGGTCAGCCCCGCGTCGGTCACCGCCGCGGCGAACTCGGCGTTCTCGGCGAGGAAGCCGTAGCCCGGGTGGACGGCGTCCGCGCCGGTCCGCCGGGCCGCGTCCAATATCTTCTCGATCCGCAGGTACGTCTCGGCCGGGGTGTTCCCCGGCAGCCGCACCGCGTGGTCGGCCTCGGCTACGAACGGCGCGTCGGCGTCGGCGTCGGAGTGCACGGCGACCGTCTCGATGCCGAGCGCGCGGCAGGTGGCGAAGACCCGGCGGGCGATCTCGCCCCGGTTGGCGACCAGCAGTCGGGTGATCATGAGTGTGCCCCTCACATCCGGAAGACGCCGAAGCCGTCGGCGCCCTTCACCGGTCCGTTGTGGATCGCCGACAGGCAGAGCCCGAGGACGGTACGGGTGTCCCGGGGGTCGATCACCCCGTCGTCGTAGAGCCGGCCGGAGAGGAAGAGTGCGCCGGATTGGGACTCGATCTGCTGCTCGACCATCATCCGCATCGCCGCGTCGGACTCCTCGTCGTAGTCGCGCCCCCGGGCGGCGGCGGCCTGCCGGGCGACTATGGAGAGCACCCCGGCGAGCTGCGCCGGCCCCATCACCGCCGACTTCGCGTTCGGCCAGGTGAACAGGAACCGCGGCTCGTACGCCCGGCCGCACATGCCGTAGTTGCCGGCGCCGTAGGAGGCGCCCAGGTTGACCGTCAGGTGCGGCACGGTCGAGTTCGAGACCGCGTTGATCATCAACGCGCCGTGCTTGATGATGCCGCGCTGCTCGTACTCGGTGCCGACCATGTAGCCGGTGGTGTTCTGGAGGAAGACCAGCGGGGTGTCGGCGGCGTTGGCGAGCTGGATGAACTGGGCAGCCTTCTGCGCCTCCGCGCTGAACAGCACGCCCCGGGCGTTGGCCAGCACCCCGACCGGGTACCCGTGCAGCTCACCCCAGCCGGTGACCAGCGCCGTGCCGTAGGCCGGCTTGAACTCGTCGAACTCACTGCCGTCGAGCACCCGGGCCAGCACCTCCCGGGGGTCGAACGGCACCTTGAGGTCGGCGCTGGCGATGCCGAGCAGCTCCTCTGGGTCGTACTTGGGGAGCTGGGGGATTGGGTTGCGCGGCGGCGGGCCCTGCTTGCGCCAGTTGAGCCGGCGCACGCACTGCCGGGCCAGCCGGATGCCGTCCCGCTCGTCCTCGGCCAGGAAATCGGCCAGCCCGGACGTGCTGGCGTGCATCGCCGCCCCGCCCAGCGACTCGTCGTCGGTGACCTCGCCGGTGGCCATCTTCACCAGCGGCGGACCGGCCAGGTACACCTGCGACCGGTCCCGGATCATGATGACGTGGTCGGACATCCCGGGCACGTACGCGCCGCCCGCGGTGGCGTTGCCGAAGACCACGCTGACCGTGGGGATCTTCGCCGCGGAGAGCCGGGTCAGGTCGCGGAACACCCGGCCGCCCGGGATGAAGATCTCCGCCTGGGTGGGCAGGTCCGCCCCCGCCGACTCGACCAGGTTGACCATCGGCAGCCGGTTGGCCAGGGCGATCTCGCCGGCCCGGCGGGTCTTCGCCAGCGACCAGGGGTTGACCGCTCCGCCGCGTACCGTCGGGTCGTTGGCGACGACCAGGCACTCCACGCCCTCGACCACGCCGATGCCGGTCACCACGCTGGCCCCGACCGGGAAGTCGGTGCCGTACGCCGCCACCGGGGACAGCTCCAGGAACGGGCTGTCCGGGTCGAGCAGCAGCTCGATCCGCTCCCGGGGGAGCAGCTTGCCGCGCGCGTGGTGCCGGGTCACGTACTTCTCGCCACCGCCGGCCCGGGCCCGGTCCAGCGCGGCGTCCAGCTCGGCGAGGCGTTCCAGCAGGGCCTCCCGGTTGGCCCGGTAGGTCGGCGAGGAGGGGTCGAGCGTGCTGTCCAGTGTGCTCACAGGCCCATGCCCTTCGCGATGATCTCGTTCATGATCTCGGTGGTGCCGCCGCCGATGCCGAGGATCCGGGCGTCCCGGTAGTGCCGCTCCACCTCGGCGTCGCGCAGGTAGCCGAAGCCGCCGTGCAGTTGCAGCGCCTGGTCGACCACCTGGTCGCAGGCGGCCACCGCGACGTTCTTCGCCATCGCCACCTCGGTCACCACCGGCTCGCCCGCCGCGACCCGGGCGGCCACCTCGTGCACGTACGCCCGGGCCGCCTCGGCGCGGGTGTGCATCTCGGCGAGCCGGTGCCGGACCAGTTGCCGGCTGGCCAGCGGGCGGCCGAAGGTGGACCGGTCCCGGCACCAGCGGGTGGCCAGCTCGACGCAGCGCTGCGCGGTCGCGTACGCCTGGGTGGCCAGCGAGAGCCGCTCCGCGGCGAAGTGCTGCATGATCGCGAGGAAGCCGGTGTTCTCCTCGCCGATCCGGTTGGTCACCGGCACCCGGACGTCGACGAAGGACAGTTCGGCGGTGTCCGAGCAGTGCCAGCCCAGCTTCTCCAGCCGGCGCCCGACGGTGAAGCCGGGCGTGCCCTTGTCGATGACCAGCAGGCTGAGCTCCCCGCTGCCCGGGAAGTCGGTGCAGACCGCGGTGGTCACGAAGTCGGCCCGCACCCCGCTGGTGATGTAGGTCTTCGAGCCGTTCACCACGTAGTGGTCGCCGTCCCGGCGGGCGGTGGTGCGGATCGCGGCGACGTCCGAGCCGCCGTCCGGCTCGGTGATCGCCAGCGCGCCGATCATCGTCCCGGCCAGGGTGGGCCGCACGTACCGGTCGACCAGGTCGTCGTCGCCGCGGAGCTGGCCGCCGCCGAGCCGGCCGCGGAGCAGGCCGCCGCTCTGGCCGCCGGCGGCGGCGACCATGTGCGGCAGCGCGATGCCGTGCGTGAAGAGGGCCGCGATCAGCCCGGACGAGCCGCCGGAGCGGATGATCTCCTCGGTGACGACGATCGAGTCGAGCAGGTCGCCGCCGCTGCCGCCGACCGATTCGGGGAAGCCGATGCCGAGCAGGCCGATCTTCGCGGCGGTGGCGTGCAGCTCGCGCGGCACCTCGCCGGCCCGCTCCCAGTCGGCCAGGTGCGGCAGCACCTCCCGGGTGACGAAGGCCCGGGTCAGCTCGCGCAGCTGCCGCCGTTCCGGGGTGTCCACGATGCTCATGCGCCGGCCTCCCCGACTCGTTCCGGTGACCCCGCCGGCCGGTCCGCGGGCAGGTCGACGACCCGGCAGCGCAGCAGCTCCCCGAGCGCCTTGGCCTGCGGGTCGAACCGCGTGGAGGCGGCCACGCCCTGCCCGAGCAGCCCCCGCACCACGAAGTTGACCGCCCGCAGGTGGGGCAGCTCGTAGCGCTCGACGGTCAGCGGGGCGGTCTCCGGCAGCAGCTCGGCCAGTCGCTCGACGGTGAGCCAGCCGCGCAGCCAGGCGTACGTGGCGTCGGTGCGCGCCCAGACGCCCAGGTTGGCGTCGCCGCCCTTGTCGCCGGAGCGCGCCCCGACCAGTTCGCCCAGCGGCGCCCGTCGGGTCGCCCCGGTGCCCGCCGGCCGTGCCGGCGCACCGCCAGTGTCCGGTACGACCTCCGTGGCGGGCGCGGCGGTGGCGTCGGTCCGGGTCGGCGGCGGGATCGGCACGCGTTCACCGCCGGGCAGCACCGCGACGTGCTCGACCGCGTCCTGCGGCACCGTGTCGGCGGTGAAGACGCCGTACGGCGTGGCGTCGCCGGGCAGCGTGGTCAGCGTGCAGCCGGGGTAGGAGGCCAGGGCCAGCTCCACCGCGGCCGCCGAGAAGACCCGCCCGGCCCGCGCCTTGTCACCGTCGCGCAGGTGTACGTGCAGCAGCGCGCTCGCCGCCTCGGTGTCGGCCGCGTCCGGGTGGTCGGTGCGGGCCAGCGTGAACTCCAGCCCCTCCTTGCCGACCGCCTCCTCGAGCTGCTCGCGCACCAGCGCCGCCTTGGCGGGGACGTCCAGTCCGCAGAGGACGAACGTCATCGAGTTGCGGAACCCGCCGAGGTTGTTGACGCCGACCTTGAGGGTGTCCGGCGGCGGCGTGCCCCGGACGCCGGAGACGCGGACCCGGTCGGGCCCGTCCTGGTGCAGCCGCACCGTGTCCAGCCGGGTCACCACGTCCGGCCCCAGGTACGCCGGGCCGCCCACCTCGTAGAGCAGCTGCGCGGTGACGGTCTCGACGGTGACCGCGCCGCCGGTGCCGGGGTGCTTGGTGAGCACCGAGGAACCGTCCGCGTGGATCTCCGCGATCGGGAAACCGGGCCGGTGGCCGCCGTCGGGCAGTTCGGTGAAGAAGCTGAAGTTGCCGCCGGTGACCTGCGCCCCGCACTCGATCAGGTGTCCGGCGACGGTCGCCCCGGCCAGCGCGTCGAGGTCGTCCCGGCCCCAGCCGAACCGGGCGATCGCCGGCCGACGGCCAGCGAGGCGTCGGTGACCCGGCCGGTGACCACCACGTCCGCCCCGGCGTCGAGGCAGGCCGCGATGCCGAACGCGCCGAGATAGGCGTTCGCGGTGAGCGCGTCGGGACGGGCGAGGGCGTCGCCCTCGACGTACCCGATCCGGGCGGTGAGGCCGAGCCGGTCGGCGAGCGAGCCGTCCGGCCCCAGGTACGCCGGGCCGCCCACCTCGTAGAGCAGCTGCGCGGTGACGGTCTCGACGGTGACCGCGCCGCCGGTGCCGGGGTGCTTGGTGAGCACCGAGGAACCGTCCGCGTGGATCTCCGCGATCGGGAAACCGGGCCGGTGGCCGCCGTCGGGCAGTTCGGTGAAGAAGCTGAAGTTGCCGCCGGTGACCTGCGCCCCGCACTCGATCAGGTGTCCGGCGACGGTCGCCCCGGCCAGCGCGTCGAGGTCGTCCCGGCCCCAGCCGAACCGGGCGATCGCCGGCCGACGGCCAGCGAGGCGTCGGTGACCCGGCCGGTGACCACCACGTCCGCCCCGGCGTCGAGGCAGGCCGCGATGCCGAACGCGCCGAGATAGGCGTTCGCGGTGAGCGCGTCGGGACGGGCGAGGGCGTCGCCCTCGACGTACCCGATCCGGGCGGTGAGGCCGAGCCGGTCGGCGAGCGAGCCGATCGCGGCGGCCAGGCCGGCCGGGTTCAGCCCGCCGGCGTTGGTCACGATCCGTACGCCCCGGTCCAGCGCGGTGCCGAGGCAGCCTTCGAGCTGGCGGAGGAACGTCTTCGCGTATCCCAGGGCGGGGTCGCGCATCCGGTCGCGGCCGAGGATCAGCATGGTCAGCTCGGCCAGGTAGTCGCCGGTGAGCACGTCCAGCTCGCCGCCGTCGAGCATCTCCCGCCAGGCCGTGGCGCGGTCGCCGTAGAAGCCGGAGGCGTTGCCGACCCGGAGCGGGGCGCTCATGCCGGGGCTCCGGCGCGCTCGCCGCGCGCGGCTCCCGGCCGGT
>NZ_JAEVHN010000156.1:0-11393 GCF_016803375.1 Micromonospora sp. 4G55 | reverse complement strand
AGGCCCGCGGCCGGCGCACCGGCGGCGAGCACGATCGCGAGCGTCACCGCGGGACCGCGGCGTGGTACGCGTCGAGCGCCTCGGCGACCGTGCCGTCCACCGTCAGCCGCCCGCCGTCGAGGTAGAGCCCCCGACGGCAGAACCGGGTCAGGTCCTTCTCGTTGTGTGACACCAGCACCAAGGTGCGCCCCTCCGCGAGCAGTCGGTCGATCGTCGAATAGCACTTCTTGCGGAACTCCGCGTCGCCCACCGCGGTCACCTCGTCCATCAGCAGGATCGGGTGCGGCAGGTGGGAGATGATGGCGAACCCGAGCCGGACCTTCATCCCGGACGAGTAGTGCCGGACCGAGGTGTCGATGGCCCGCTCCACCTGCTCGCCGGCGAACGAGACGATGTCGTCGAAGTTCCGCTTCAGGTACGCCGACGACAGCCCGTGCAGGCCGCCGACGAGGTAAAGGTTCTCCCGCCCGGTGAGGTCGTTGGAGAAGCCGGCGGAGAGTTCCAGCAGCGGCGCGACGTCGCCGCGCACCCGGATCCGCCCCTCGTCGGGGATGAGCACCCCGGCGATCAGCCGCAGCAGGGTGCTCTTGCCGGTGCCGTTGCGCCCGATCACCCCGACCGTCTCGCCGGGCTCGACGGTGAAGGAGACGTCCCGCAGCGGCCAGAACTGCCCGGACGCGGCGCCCCGCCCGCCCCGGTGGATGAACAGCTCGCGCAGCCGCAACTGCCGCCGGCGGTTGCGGACGAAGCGGATACCGAGGCCCTCGGCCTCGATGATCGGCGCCACCTCACAGCTCCTTGAGCACGGCGGGTTCGAGCCGGCGGAACGCCCACCAGCCGGCGACCAGCAGCAGCAGGCTGCCGGCGACCGTGGTGGCCAGCAGCCGGGCGTCGGGGAACTCGTCCGGGTACCAGATCGCGTGCTGGAGCTGGAAGATGCCGACCAGGGGGTTGAGTTCGTAGCCGACCTTCACCCAGCCCGGCATCCCGGACTCCCGGACCAGGCTCAGCGGGTAGATGATCGGCGTGGCGTAGAAGAGCACCCGGATGATCAGCCGCATGAAGCGCTCGACGTCGCGCATCAGCACGTTGACCGCCGAGAGCAGCAGCGACAGCCCGACCAGCAGGGTGGCCTGCACCAGCACGGCGAGCGGCAGGGCGAGCAGCGACCAGCCGGGGTGGATCCTGCCGTGCGCGGCGTAGACGGCGGCGACGGCGAAGAGGATGGGCAGGCCCGCGACGTACTCGGCGAACCGGCCGGTGACCCGGCCGATCGGGAAGACCTGCCGGGGCACGTTCATCGTGGTGATCAGGCGGGACTGCCCGGTCAGCGCGTTGGTCGCCTCGCTCAGCGCCGAACTGGTCCACATCCAGGCGAAGATCCCGGTGATCAGGAAGAGGGGGTACGACTCGGCGGCCTGCCCGAGGTGCCGCTCGGTGTCGCCGGAGTAGAGCACGCCGAAGACGAAGAAGTAGATCGCGCCCATGCCGAGCGGCTCGATCAGCGACCAGAAGTAACCGAGCACCGACTGCTGGTACTTCACCGCGAGGTCCCGCTTGACCAGGATCCGCAGCGAGTTGCGGTGCGACCACAACGCCGCGACGCCAGCGGTCACCGTCGCCTCCCGCCTCCCAGGACGGACGACAGGTTAGCAGTCGGTGAACGAACGCCGGTCAGCACTCGATCACGTTGACGGCCAGGCCGCCGCGCGCCGTCTCCTTGTACTTGACCTTCATGTCGGCGCCCGTCTCCCGCATGGTCTTGATGACCTTGTCCAGCGAGACGGCGTGCACCCCGTCCCCACGCAGCGCCAGCCGGGCGGCGGTGATCGCCTTGATGCTAGCCACCGCGTTCCGCTCGATGCACGGGATCTGCACCAGCCCACCGACCGGGTCGCAGGTCAGCCCGAGGTTGTGCTCCATGCCGATCTCGGCGGCGTTCTCCACCTGCGCCGGCGTGCCACCGAGGGCCTCGGCCAGCCCGGCGGCGGCCATCGAGCAGGCCGAGCCGACCTCGCCCTGGCAGCCGACCTCGGCGCCGGAGATCGAGGCGTTCTCCTTGAACAGCACGCCGATCGCGCCGGCGGCCAGCAGGAAGCGGATCACCCCGTCGTCGCTGGCGTCCGGGGTGAACCGGGCGTAGTAGTGCAGCACCGCCGGGATGATGCCGGCCGCGCCGTTGGTGGGGGCGGTCACCACCCGACCGCCGGCGGCGTTCTCCTCGTTGACGGCGAGGGCGAAGAGCGTCACCCAGTCCATCGCGCGCAGCGGGTCGGTGGAGTCGGTCTCCGCCTCCAGGCTCCGGCGCAGCTCGGCGGCGCGGCGGCGGACCTTCAGCCCGCCGGGGAGGACGCCGCCGTGCTCGCAGCCGGCCGCCACGCACTCCTGCATCACCCGCCAGATCTCCAGCAGGCCGGCCCGCACGTCGGCCTCGCTGCGCCAGGAGCACTCGTTGGCCAGCATCACCTCGCTGATCGACAGCCCGGTCGCGGCGGTCACGTCGAGCAGCTCGGCGCCGGTGTAGAAGGGGTACCGCACCCGCGTCGTGTCGGGCTTGATCCGGTCCGCCCCGGCGGCCGCCTCGTCCACCACGAACCCGCCGCCCACCGAGTAGTAGGTACGGGCCCTGACCTGCGCCCCGGCGGCGTCGTAGGCCGCGAAGGTCATCCCGTTCGGGTGGTACGGCAGCGACCGGCGGCGGTGCAGCACCAGGTCCCGGTCCGGGTCGAAGTCGATCTCCTGCACGCCGAGCAGGTGCAGCCGGCCCTCGGCGCGGATCGCGGCGACCCGGGGGCCGACGGTGTCGGTGTCGACCGTCTCCGGCGCCTCGCCCTCCAGCCCGAGCAGCACGGCCCGGTCGCTGCCGTGGCCGTGCCCGGTGGCGCCGAGCGACCCGAACAGCTCGGCCTGGACCCGGACGACGTCGGCGAGCAGCCCGTCCCCCCTTCAACCCGGCGACGAACGTCCGCGCGGCCCGCATCGGGCCCACGGTGTGCGAGCTGGACGGCCCGATGCCGACGCTGAAAAGGTCGAAAACACTGATCATGGCTGCACTTTCCTCGCCGTCTCGCCCGGTGGTGCCGGGTCCGACCCGGGTTCCGCCCGCCGAGGTGTCCGGCGGCCGTCGGCACCGCCCGGGGTGGTGGGCGGCATCCGACCGGCGAGCCTACCCGCCCGCCGCACCTCCCGCCCTTCCGCCGCAGGTGACGACACATTCCGCCCACCTCCGCGACGCGGCGGGCCGCGTCCCCGCCCGGGGCGCGGCGCCGTTTGCGGCGTGTCGCGGTGACCGCCGCCCGGGCACACTGCGACACACCGCAAACCGTGCGGGCGGCGCGGCGGGAGGCAGGGGCGGTGGTGCATCGGGCGGGGCGGCGCGGGTAACCACCTACGGGTACGGGGCCGCCGGATCCGTCCTGCGACGGAGGGCGCGGTGGCCACCCCTCCCTACCGTTGGTTCCAGAGCGGCGGATCGCCGCAGAGTGGGAGTACGACGATGAGTCGCAAACTGGTCCGGCCCCGCGAGGGGCGCATGCTCGCCGGCGTCTGCGCCGGCCTGGCCCGCCGGTTCAACACCTCGGCGTTCATGATCCGGCTGCTGTTCCTGCTGTCGCTGCTGCTGCCCGGCACCCAGGTGATCGTCTACCTGGTGCTCTGGGTGCTGATGCCCAACGAGGACCGCGCCGCCACCCGCTACTGACCTCCCCCCACGGCAGCGCCCGCCCCGACATCTCGGGGCGGGCGCTGCCGGTTTCAGGGTCAGGGGGCGGCGTAGGTGACGGTGACCTTCTCGTAGCCGAGCGAGCGGAGCAGGCCCTCCAGCATCTTGCGGGTGTTCTCCTCGGCGCGCTGGGTCAGCCCGCTGTCGCGCGCCGCCGCGGTGATCCGTTCCTCGGCGAGCTGGTAGACCTGCTGCTGCCGGTTGGGGTCGCCGTTGACCAGCTCGCCGAGCCGGTTGAGCAGGCCGCGCTCCTCGGCGAAGACGTAGCTCTTCTGCAGGTCGAGGTTGGTCTTGCCGAGCTGCGGCGCCGGTAGCTTGATCTCGACGGACTTGCCGTCGGCGGACTCGACCACCGCCCCCTCGGAGATCTTGGTGAAGTCGACGTACGCCTCCACGCTGCCCGCCCCGACGAAGAGGGTCCGCTGCTTGAGCAGGAACTCGGGCACGTTGTTGCGGTCGTTCTGGAGGTCGACCACGACCTGGAAGTTGCCCTCGGCGGCGACGTAACGGCTGAGGTCCTGGATCGACTTGAGCAGCGGCGGCTGGCTGCGGTCGGTCTGCTCCTTGGCGAAGGGATTGCGGAAGTCGGGGAAGATCCCGGTCGCCTGGGCGCCGAGCAGCACCACCACCGCCAGCGCCGCCGCGCCCAGCACCATGAGCAGGCCCCGGGGGGCGGGCCCGCCGGAGGGCGCCGACCGGCCCGGCCACGGCGGGGAGGTGTCGTCCGACCGGGCCGGAAGGGTGTCGGCGGTCGGGTAGCCGGGAAACTCCCTGGTGGGCTCGTTGATGTCACCGTCGCGGGCCATGGCCCTCACCGTCCTCGTCAGACACGTCGTCTAGCTATGACGGTACGGGCCGGATACGACACCCGCGCGTCGAGCGACCCGATCGGGTGAAGCGCCGGTCAGGCGAAGGCGGAGACCCCGGTCAGCTTCTGCCCGATGACCAGTTGGTGGATCTCCGAGGTGCCCTCGTAGGTCAGCACGCTCTCCAGGTTGTTGGCGTGCCGCATCACCGGGTACTCGCCCGAGACGCCGTTCGCGCCGAGGATCGTCCGGCACTGGCGGGCGATCGCCAACGCCTCCCGCACGTTGTTCAGCTTGCCCACACTGACCTGCTCCGGGCGCAGCTTCCCGGCGTCGGCGAGCCGGCCCAGGTGCAGCGCCAGCAGGTAGCCCTTGTTCCACTCGACGGCCATGTCGGCGAGCTTGGCCTGGGTGAGCTGGAAGCCGGCCAGCGGCCGGCCGAACTGGGTCCGGGTGGTCGCGTAGTCCAGCGCCGTCGACAGGCAGTCGCGCGCCGCGCCGAGCGCGCCCCAGACGATGCCGTGCCGGGCCTCGGTCAGACAGCTCAGCGGGGCCTTCAGCCCGATCGCCCCGGGCAGCTGGGCGTCCGCCGGCAGCCGGACGTCGTCGAGGGCGATCTCGCCGGTCAGCGAGGCCCGCAGCGACATCTTCTGCCGGATCTCGCGGGCCGTCACCCCCGGCGTGTCCATGGGTACGGCGAAACCGCGTACCCCCTCGTCGGTGCGCGCCCAGATCACGCCGACCTCGGCGATCGGCGCGTTGGTGATCCACATCTTGGCGCCGTTGAGCACCCAGTCGTCGCCGTCGCGGCGGGCCCGGGTAGCCATCGAGGCCGGGTCGGAGCCGTGGTCGGGCTCGGTCAGGCCGAAGCAGCCGATCGCCTCGCCGGCCGCCATCGCCGGCAGCCAGCGCTGCTTCTGCTCCTCACTGCCGTAGCGCCAGATGGCGTACATGGCCAGCGAGCCCTGCACCGAGACGAGCGAGCGGATGCCGGAGTCGCCGGCCTCCAGCTCCAGGCAGGCCAGCCCGTACGCGACCGCCGAGGCGCCGGCGCAGCCGTACCCGGTCAGGTGCATGCCGAGCAGGCCGAGCTTGCCGAACTCCCGGGCCAGCTCGCGGGCCGGCACCTGGCCCTGCTCGTACCAGTCGGCGACGTGTGGGCGTACCCGGTCGTCGATGAGCTGGCGCACGACGGCGCGGATCTGCCGCTCCTCCTCGCCGAGGGAGGCATCCACGTCGAGCAGGTCCAGGGGTGCGGTCATGGGGGCCACCTTAACGAGTCGTCAGGAGGGCGTCATCCCTCCTGGCCGCCCAGCACCAGCACCCGGGCGTGGATCTGGTTGCGCTGCTGCAACGCCGCGCGCAGCGCGCGGTGCAGCCCGTCCTCCAGGTAGAGCCCGCCGTTCCACTGCACGACGTGCGGGAAGAGGTCGCCGTAGAAGGTCGAGTCCTCGGCGAGGAGCTTGTCCAGCGCCAACTCCCGCTTGGTGGTGATGAGCTGGTCCAGCCGCAGCGGGCGCGGCGGGATCTCCGCCCACTGCTTGAGCGTGAAGTTGTGCTCCGGGTACGGACGCCCGTCCCGGACCGCTCTGAAGATCACGGCACGCTCCCCTCCCCGTGGCCGGGCCGACCGACGGCGCGGAGCCGGGTCACGCCGTGGTGCCGCGCGGTGCGGCACCGATGACCGTGCCAGCCTAACCGCCTCCGCCACACTGCGTTTTACTCCCTCATGTCGGTTTCGCTACCGCCGGTACCCACTCGGGACCGCATGAACCACGCTCAACTCCACCGGCCGCGCCGGACCACCTCGCCGACCGGGCGACGCCCCCGACGCAGTGACGGTGACCGGTGGTCGGGCGCCCGGTAACCCACGGTGACCGCGCCGATCGGCTGGTACTCCTCGGGCACCCCGAACGCCTCCCGGTAGGCGTCCAGCCGCTGCGGCGGGATGCCGAAGAAGCAGGCCGCCAGCCCCTCGTCGACGGCGGTGAGCAGCATGAGCAGCGCGGCGAAGCCGGTGTCGACGTACCAGTAGGGCACCGGCCAGCGGTCCGCCGCCCGGTCCGCCCAGCCCTTGTCCGGCTCGGCGTACCGCTCCAGGTAGGCGGAGCGGTTGGCGTGCGGCACCACGATCAGCGGGGCCCGTCGCATCCCGGCCAGCCAGCGCTCCCGGCCACCGCCGCCCGGGGTGGCCGCCGTCCAGAACAACTCCCGGTCCTCCGGGGTCTCCAGCACCAGGAAGCCCCAGCCCTGCGCGAACCCGGCCGACGGCGCCCGCACCGCGTGGTCGAGCAGCCGGTCCACCACGTCCGGCGGGACGGGCCGGTCCGGGTCGTAGTTGCGCACCATCCGCCGTCGCCGGACGACCTCGCCGAACTCCATGCCCCCGCCGCTCAGACGCCGGGCCGCAGGCCCCAGGCGCCCTGCCAGGTGCCGCCGGGCTTCAGCGTGATCAGGTCCTTGCCGGAGCGGAACGCGTCCGCCGGGCAGGTCATCGGCTCCACCGCCACCGACCGCCGGTGCCGCTCCCCGGTCAGCGTGTCCCCGGTGAAGACCTGCCACCAACCGAACTCCCGGTCCGCCCAGATCTGGACCGCGGCGGACCCGTCCGGGGCGGCCAGGGTGACCGCCGAGCCCCCGTCGGCGTCCCGCACCAGGTCGCCGAAGGCCAGGTCGAGCACCGCGTCGCCGATCTGGCGGGGCTCGGTGAAGTCGTACTCGGTGCCGGCCACCGGCGTGGCGGCGATGGGGAGCAGGCGGCCGTCCAGCAGCACCCGGATCCGCCCCGGTACGCGAAGCGACACCTCGTCCACCGGCACGCCGGGCAGCCGCAGGTAGGGATGCATCGAGTAGCCGTACGGGGCGTCCTCCGCGCCGACGTTCGTCGCCTCGTGCTCGACCCGCAGGCCGTCCGCGCCGACGCTCCACCGGTTCCGCAGCCGCAGCGGCCACGGGTAGCCCGGGGTCGGCGGCAGGTCGTACCCGACGGTGACCGCGTCGGCGGACTGCTCGACCAGGTGCCACGACACCCAGTTGACCAGGCCGTGGATGGCGTTGCGCCGGGCCGGCTCGCTCAGGTCGAGCTGCAACGAGCGCTCCCCGAAGGTGTACTGCCCGTCGCGGATCCGGTTCGGCCAGGGTGCCAGCACCTGCCCGGCCGAGCCGGGGCAGATCTCGTCGGCGGCGTACCCGTCGACGTAGTCCACGCCGTCGTGCCGGTACGACCGCAGCCCACCGCCGACCTCGACGATGACCGCCTCGTGGCCGTCGGCGGCAATGGTCCACTGTGTCCCCGACGGCGGTCGGGTTCCGGCCTTCTCCATGTCAGGGGACCTTAGTCGCCCGCCCCCGCCCCCGTCGGACCCGCCGAGCCGCTTCCCGCCCAGCGGTCGCCCGGTCCGCCGCGACCCACCCGCCGGTGGGTCTCCGGGTTCTGCGCCACCGCCCGCACGCCCCGGACGGTTCAGTCCCGGTCGGCGGCCGGGGTGACCCGGTAGCGCAGCAGCGCCGGGAAGACCACCACCAGCGCGACGGCGAGCACCGCGGAGACCAGACCGCCGCCCACCCAGGCCACGCCGGTGCCGAACCCGGCCGCCACCGCGCCGGCGCGCAGGTCGCCCAGGCGCGGCCCGCCGGCGATGACCACCGTGTTGACGCCCTGGAGCCGGCCGCGCATCCGGTCCGGCGCGTAGACCAGCAGCATCGACTGCCGCAGCACTGCGCTGACCAGGTCGGACGCCCCGGCGAGGGCGAGCAGCAGCACCACCAGCCAGAGCTGGCGGGCCAGCCCGGCCGCGGCCACCGCGAGGCCCCAGCCGACCACCGCCACCACCAGCACCAGGCCCTGCCGGCGGAGCCGGCCGATCCAGCCGGAGGTGAGCCCACCGAGCATCGCGCCGAGCGAGATCGCGCCGTACAGCCAGCCGACCGCCGCGCCGCCGCCGAACCGCTCCTGGGCCACCTCGGGGAAGAGCGCCCGGGGCATGGCCAGGATCATCGCGATCAGGTCGATGGCGAACGAGAGCATCAGCACCGGCGTGGTGGCCAGGTAGCGAAGCCCGTCGACGATGCTGGCCAGGCCGGCCTTGCGGGGGCTGCCGTCGCCGTCCGGGTCCGGCTCGGGCGGCAGCGCCGGCATCCGCACGGTCGCCCAGACGGCGGCGGTGAACAGGACCATGTCCAGGCCGTACGCGATCGGCAGCGCGACGTCCGTCCGCCAGGTCGCGAGGATCAGCCCGGCCAGCAGCGGCCCGGCCACCGACGCGGCGGTGTACGTGGTGAAGTTCAGCGTGCTCGCGGCCGGCACCAGCTCGGCCGGGACGAGCCGGGGCAGGCTCGCCGTGCGGGCCGCCCCGCTGACCGCGAAGCCGACCGACTGGAGCGCCACCAGGGCCAGCAGCAGCACCGGGCTGCCCACCCGGAGCACCGCCTGCAGCAGCAGCGCCAGCATCGACGCCCAGAGCAGCGCCTGACTGACCAGCAGCACGCCCCGCCGGTCCCGGGCGTCGGCGACCGCCCCGCCCCACAGCCCGAAGACCAGCAGCGGCAGGAACGCGGCCACGCCGAGCAGGCCGACCCAGAACGAGTCCCGGGTCAGCGCGTACATCTCCACCGGCACGGCCACCGCCGTGAACTGGAAGCCGAGCATGGCGATGCCGCCGCCCAGCCAGATCCGCCGGAACTCCGGCACCGCCAGCGGACGCAGGTCGATCGCCCAGCGGCGCGCCCCGCGCGGCCGGGTCTCCTTGATCGCGGTCACGGGGCCAACCGCTCCACGATCCAGTCGCCGCCGTCGGCCCGGCGGAACCGCAGCCGGTCGTGCAGCCGGCTCACCCGGCCCTGCCAGAACTCCACCGACTCGGGCCGGACCCGGAAGCCGCCCCAGTGCGGGGGCGCGGGGATCTGCGCCACGTCGGCGAAGCGCGCCACCACCGCCTGGTACGCCTCGTCCAGCGCCGCCCGGTCGGGGATCACCCGGGACTGGGCGCTGGCCCAGGCGCCGAGCTGCGACCCGCGCGGCCGGCTGGCGAAGTACGCCTCGGTCTCCGCCCGGTCGACCCGCTCCACCGGACCGGCGACGACCACCTGTCGCTGCATCGGGAACCAGGGGAAGACCAGGCTGGCGTGCGGGTTGGCGGTCGCCTCGCCGCCCTTGCGCGAGGTGTAGTTGGTGTAGAAGACGAAGCCCTCCGGGTCGTAGCCCTTCAGCAGCACGGTGCGGCCGCTGGGGCGGCCGGCGGCGTCGGCGGTGCCGACGACCATCGCGTTCGGCTCGGGCAGCCCGGCGGCGACCGCGTCGGCGAACCAGCGGTCGAACTGGGTGTACCAGTCCGCGGCCAGATCAACCTCGGAAAGGCCCAGGTCGGCGGCGTACTCGTTACGCATGGCCGCCGGCGGCGGTGTGTCGCCCGTCACGTCGCTTCTCCCCCTCGTGGCGGCGCCCGCGTCCCCCGACGCTGGCCAGCCCCCACGAAAGAGTGTCACCGAGGGCGTGACGGCCTCCACCGGCGGGGATGTCACGTGCGGCACAGTCGCAGCGGGTCGCGCACTTGGTTACCGAGGGGGCAAGATGTCACGAAACCATCCCTGAGGGTCGCCTAAGGTCTGGGCCGGACTGAGCCCGCGGCGGGCGCACCGAGCCGGAAGCCAGGAGACGACATGTCTGACTTCAAACCGGGTCTGGAGGGCGTCGTAGCCTTCGAGACCGAGATCGCCGAACCGGACCGCGAGGGTGGCGCGCTGCGTTACCGCGGTGTCGACATCGAGGATCTGATCGGCCAGGTCTCCTTCGGCAACGTCTGGGCGCTGCTGGTCGACGGGCGGTTCGGCCCGGGCCTGCCGCCGGCCGAGCCGTTCCCGGTGCCGGTGCACTCCGGCGACATCCGCGTCGACGTGCAGTCCGCGGTCGCCATGCTGGCCCCGTACTGGGGGCTGGACCAGCTGCTGGACATCTCCGACGAGCAGGCCCGCGAGGACCTGGCCCGGGTCTCGGTCACCGCGCTGTCCTTCGTCGCCCAGTCGGCTCGCGGCCTCGGCCTGCCGGCCGTGCCGCAGAAGGAGATCGACAAGGCCGAGACGATCGTCGAGCGCTTCATGAAGCGCTGGCGCGGCGAGCCCGACCCGCGGCACGTCAAGGCCGTCGACGCGTACTTCATCTCGGCCGCCGAGCACGGCCTGAACGCCTCCACCTTCACCACCCGGATCGTCGCCTCCACCGGCGCCGACGCCGCGGCCTGCATCTCCTCCGGCATCGGCGCGCTCTCCGGCCCGCTGCACGGCGCGCCCCGAGCCGGTGCTGAGCATGCTCGAGGCGTCGAGCGCAGCGGCGACGCCGAGGGGTACGTCAAGGGCGTCCTCGACCGCGGCGAGCGGCTGATGGGCTTCGGCCACCGGGTCTACCGGGCCGAGGACCCGCGCGCCCGCGTGCTGCGCCGGACCGCCAAGGAGCTGGGCGCGCCGCGCTTCGAGATCGCCGAGGCGCTGGAGAAGGCCGCGCTGGCCGAGCTCCAGGCCCGCCGCCCGGACCGGGTGCTCGCCACCAACGTCGAGTTCTGGTCGGCCGTGGTGCTGGACTTCGCCGAGGTGCCCGCGCACATGTTCACCTCGATGTTCACCTGCGCCCGGATGGGCGGCTGGAGCGCACACATCCTGGAGCAGAAGAAGCTCCAGCGGCTGGTCCGGCCGTCCGCCCGCTACGTCGGGCCGGCAGCCGCAAGCCCAGCCAGGTCGAGGGCTGGGACGCCATCCCGCACGGCGTCTGATCCCCGTCTCCAGCTTCCTGCGCTTCTTCTCCTGCTTGCGCATCCGCAGCTCCCGCTCGGAGGGCTTGCGCTTGATCGCCACCCCGCCCCAGAGGGCGAACCCGC
>NZ_JAEVHN010000155.1:0-11393 GCF_016803375.1 Micromonospora sp. 4G55 | reverse complement strand
CGACCGCCAGGTTGGGCGTGATCGACCTGGCCCCGTAGTTGACCGTCGACGTCTTCGGCTCCGGCCATTCGCCGTTCCACGCCGTCAGGAAGCCGGCGGACGTCGGCGTCACCGCGGTGATGTTGACGACCGCGGCCCGCATCCGCCAGTTGGCGTCGTAGCCGTAGTTCAGCGCCAGCCGCACCTGGTGGTCGGCCGGCAGCTTCTGCCCCCAGTCGCTACGGCTGTCGAAGAGCCGTCGCGGGACCACCGGCAGGAACTGCCCGCCGAGTCCGCGCTCGGTGAACATGAAGCTGTTGTCGCTGGCGTAGAAGCCGACCACGTCGACGATCGCGTGGGTGTAGCCCGAGCTGTTGTTGATCGCCACCTTGCCGCCCGAGCCAACGGCCACCGTCACCGAGTTGGACCGGGTCCAACCCCGCTTGAAGTTCAGCGACGAGGCGTTCGGCTTCGGCTTGCCCGACGGGTACACCGTCAGGAAGCTCGACGCCGTCGGCTCGGTGACGGTCACGTTGAGCACCACCGCGGACACGCCGGTGGACGGGACGCCGCCCCGCCCGGTCACCTGGAGGTTCGCCGTACCGTTCGGGCCGAGCTTGGCCTTCGCGGCGCCGTTCCCGGTACGCGTGTCCATGATCCGCGCCGGTGAGAGCGGGTAGTAGGTACCCCGGGAGCCGATCACGCCGTTCGCGGTCAACGGCACCGTGCGCGGGCTGGAGAGGCTGTTGTTCGGCAGCTCCAGGACCGCGGTCCGGATGCCCGCGCCGGCCGGCACCGGCGCGACGTCCACCCGGCAGGTCTGACCCTTGGCGAGCGTCGCACCCTTGCAGGTGTCGGCGGTGACGACGAACGACGAGGCGTCGGTGCCGGTGACGGTGGCCGCCCCGAAAGTGGTCGGCTCCGCGCTGGTGCCGGTCACCGTGACGGAGTTCGCCTGGCCCCGGTCGGCGATGTACTGGTCGCCGAAGGAGAGCGAGGCCGGGGAGACCCCGACCGTACGCGGGTCCAGGCCGTTGACGCCGAGCTGCACGTACCGCTTGCCCAGCGACGTGTTGTCGGGGAGCTGGAGCCACGTCCAGTCGCCGCCCAGCTTGGTCGGTGCGGCGCTGATCGTGATGGTGCAGGTCTCCCCCGGGGCTCGGGTGGTGTCCGAGCAGGTGTCGCCGGTGATGGAGTGGGCGGTCGTCGGGAAGAGGAAGCTGGCCGTGCCGAACACCGTCGCCGCCGACCCGGTCGACGTCACCGTGATCGTGCGGGTCACCGGCGCGCTGCCCACCAGCCGGTCGCCGAAGTTGTGCGACATGACGTCCGTCGCGGCGGCGGCGTAGTCGACGGACGACTGCCACCGGATCTCGCCGTGCAGGTCGTCGTAGCTGGAGAAGCAGGAGATGCCGTACGACGCCGCGAAGGCAGTCAACGCACCGGTCTCCGGGTCGGTGGTGGCTTCCCGGACGGTCAGCGTGCCCGGAGCCTCGTCACAGCCCGCCCCGGCGTGCTGCACGTCGACGAGGGCGTACTCGGCGCTGGGGTAACCGGCCAGCTGATACGTGGTGCCGGCGGTCCAGGACGCGCCGGTCGGCGGGGCCAGTCGCCACGTCCAGTTGTCGCCGCCCTGGTCGGCGCGGAGGTTGAGCTCACCGCCGGCGGCCGCGCCGACGGTGAAGGTGGCGCCGGCGGCCTGGTCGAACACCTGGGAGCCCTGGTACCACCAGGAGTTGGGGTGGCCGTCGACGGTGAGAGCGGTGTGGGGAGGGGTCGCCGCCGGGGCGGCGATGGCGGGACCGGACACCGCCGTCGTCACGACCACCGCGGCGATGACGCCCGAGAGGACGCCACGGATGTTGGGCAAGAAGAACCCCCGTATCACTGGATGAGAAAGTGCCAGCGGACCATAGGCGGGAAATCCATCGACGGGCAACGCGGTACCGGGAGAACTGACCGAAAAGATCATCCGCCTCGTCCGGTCGTGTCACCGATGCCCGGGTCCGGCAGGGCCCAGCGCTGTCCCGGTGTGACGCGGCGTTGCCGTCAACCGGTCCACCGGCGGGCGCGCGGCCGCCCGCGCCGCTGACGGCTCACTCGATGGAGGAGGACCGGACGATGGCTGCCAGCTGGGATCGGGAGGTGATGCCCAGCTTGGGGAACGCCTTGTAGAGGTGGTAGCCGACGGTCCGCGGGCTGAGGAAGAGCTGGGCGCCGATGTCGCGGTTCGAGGCGCCACCGGCCGCCAGCCGGACGACCTCCCGTTCCTGGGGAGTGAGGACACTGAGCGGGTCGCCGGCCCTGCGGGGCGCGGCCGGCACGTCCCCGGTCGCCCGCAGCTCGGCACGGGCCCGCCCGGCCCACAGCTCCGCACCGAGTCGATCGAAGATCTCCAGTGCGCCGCGCAGCTCTGCGCGGGCGTCCGCCCGCCTTCGGGCCCGCCGCAGCCACTCGCCGTAGGCGAGCCGCGTCCTCGCCTGTTCGTATGGTTGATCGCCCCTCTCGTGGACCCGAACGGCAGCCACGAAGTGCGCTTCATCCTGCTCGACGAGGGCCCGGCAGCGTAGGGCGATCGCGTCCGATGCCGGTTGACCGACGTACCGCGCCCAGGTCAGGTAGCGCTCCAGCGGCTCCCTGGCCCGTTCCGGCTGGTCACTGCGGACGGCTGCCTCGATCCGGTCGGCGGCGCAGAGGACTCCGATTCCCGTCGGCGGGATGGCCTCCAACTGCCGCAGGGCGGCCTCCGGGTGTCCCAGGCCGAGTTCGAGCCGGCCGAGCGCCCAGCGCCCGATGCTCGCGGCGAGAACCAGCCCCCGGTCGTCGGCTCGCCGGACACCTTCCTCGGCCTTCTCGCGGCACCCCGGCACATCCGCCTGATGGGCGAGCACCCAGGCGATGCAGCAGGTGAGGTGGGTGACCCGGTGCTCGTGACCCAGCTCCGTCGCCAGCCGCAGCCCCGCGTCGAGCGTCGCCAGCGCCTCGCCGTACGAGCCGAGCAACCCCTGTACGAACCCGTGGTCCTGCAGCGCGAACGCCAGCCAGCCGATCATGCCGCTCTGCTGGCATTCCGCCACGACCCGTCCGGTGATTTCTTCGCAGCGGGCGGTACGGCCCGCGGGGAGGCAGGCAGCGGCGGTGAAGGTCAGCCCGGGCACGCCCAGCCCGGCGAGCGCGGGTACGTCGAGCACCTCGCTGATGAGCTTGACTCCGCCGGGAATGTCGCCGCGCAGCAGCCGGGTCAGCCCGATCGCCTGGCTGACCAGCGGCGAACCGGGAAGCGCCTGGAGCTGCGCGGCTGCCTGCTCCGCCAGCCGCGGGTCGCCGGCGAACCAGGCGCAGCGGACGGCCTCCACCAGCAGCCAGTGGGCCTGCTCGGTGGCGTGGGCCGCTACGCGGGGGACGGTGTCCATGATGATGCGGCCCGCCGCCAGCGGGGTGCCCAACTCGAATTCGCGATGGGCGCGTACCTGGGTCAGCGCCACGATCATCGTGGGGTCGTCCACCTCGGGGGTTGCGCGGTCGGCGAGTGCGGCCGCACGGCGCATCAGGCCGGCGTCGCTCGCGGCCAGTGCGGCGGCGGCCAGCCGCGCGGATCGGCGTACCGGATCGGCGGTGAGCTCGGCGGCGCGTTCGTAGGCGGCCGTCATCGCGGCGTGGCCGCCACGGGTACGGGCCCGGCCCGCCGCCTCCTCCAACCGTTCCGCGACGTCCTCGTCGGGACCGAGCGCGGCGGCGGCCAGGTGCCAGGTCCGCCGGTCAGCGGCATCCGGCGCGGTCGAGCTGGTCAGCGCGTCGGCAAGCGCTCGATGTACGGCGAGGCGTCGGCTGACGGAGGCACTGTGATAGGCGGCGGCCCTGATCAGGGGATGACGGAAATCGACGACCGACCCGCTGATCTCGATCAGCCGGCTCCGCTCGGCCGCTTCGAGACCGTGCAGGGAAGCGCCGGCAGCGACCAGCGTCGCAAGCTCACCCGAGCCGCCCGCCGCCGCGATCAGCAGCGCAGCGCGCGCGTGCTCGGGAAGCTCCGCCATCTGCGCGTGGAACGCCGCCTGGACGCGATCGGCCACCGGCATCGCACCCACCGGCGACAGTCGTCCCGCCCGCTGTTCGGGACTGAGCGCGGCGGGCAACTCGATGAGGGCCAGCGGGTTGCCGTCCGACTCCTGGATGAGGCGCTCCCGCACCTGGGGCGGAAGGTCGGCGGGGAGCAGCGCCGCGGCCGCGGCTCTGTCCAGGCCGCCCAGCCGCAGCTCGTCAAGCCCCGGGGCGGGGAAATCCGGGCGAGCGGCGAAGAGCATGGCGACGCCGTCCGCGTCGAGTCGACGCGCGGCGAAGACAAGGGCGTCGGTGGATGCCTGGTCGAACCACTGCGCGTCGTCGATGAGACAGAGCAGCGCGCCGTCCCCGGCCAGCTCGGACAGCAGGCTCAGCGTGGCCAGTCCGACCAGGAACCGGCTCTCCGGCGGGGCGTCGCCCAACCCCAGTGCACCGCGGAGCGCGGTGGCCTGCGGGCCGGGCAGCGCGTGGATCCGGTCGAGCCCGGTACGCAGGAGCAGGTGCAGTGCGGCGAACGGCAGTGCCGCCTCGGACTCGATACCGACGCCGCGCAACACCCGTAGGCCGGCTGCCCGGCCGGCGGCGTACTCGAGGAGTGCCGACTTGCCGATCCCCGCCGGACCGCGCATCACCAGCGTGCCGCCGCGACCGTTCCGGGCGCCTTCCAACAGCCGTTCGACCTGCGCCTGTTCCTTGGCCCGCCCGTGCAGCACGACTGGCAACCTACCGTCACGACGACTGATTCGGCATCGCGCCGACCTCCGTAGCTTCGTGATCAGACGCACGTCAGCACCACGAAGGGACCCCGAGATGGTTACCGCCGCCAGCACCGTCCAGACCGCCGATGACGCCAAGCTGCTCTGCTTCGCCCTCAAGCAGGACGCGATCGGCTCGGGCGCCAACGGAGTCGTCTACCTCGCCGCCGCGGCGATCTTCGGCGAGATGTTCGGCCTTCCCGCCGCCTTCCTCTACCCGATCGGCGCGTTCCTGGTCGCTTTCGCGGCCGCTCTGCTCTTCCTCGCGTCGAAGCCGAGGGTGAGCCGGCCCGCCGTGGGTGTCGTGATCGCTGTCAACACCGCATGGGTGGTCGCGAGCGTGGAACTACTCATCGCCGGGTGGTTCCCGCTGACCGGCCTCGGCACCGCACTGGTGATCGCACAGGCGGTGGTGGTCGCCGGCTTCACCGCTCTACAGCTCGCCGGCCGGGCGACGGCGAGGGCGGCGGCGGGGCGGATGAGAGAGCGCTCTCACGATGAAGTTTGTCGATGGTTAACAAATCTGTCAAGAAGGTTGCCTATTGTGCCCTCGGGCCGCCCGAGCCCGCCCGGTCAGCCGGCCCGGCGGTGGCCGACCGGCGGCGTCACGCGCCGACGGTGTCGGTGGACAGCAGTCCGTGGCCGTCGAGCGGCCGGTCGCCGCCGCGACGCTGCTGCTTCACCCGATAGAGGCGCCGGTCGGCCACGTGCAGCAGGGTCTCCAGCGTGTCGCCGTCGTGCGGAGCGGTCGCCGCGCCGATGCTGACGCCGGTGTGCCGGCGTACCGCCGCCTCGATCCGGGCCGCCACCGTCCGTACCGTCGCCTCGTCGGCGTCGCTGAGGACGACCACGAACTCGTCGCCGCCGACCCGGGCGACGGCGTCCTCGGGGCGCAGCACCTCCCGCGTCGCCGCCACCGTCTGCTTCAGCAGCTCGTCGCCGGCGGCGTGCCCGAGGCGGTCGTTGACGCTCTTGAAGTCGTCGAGATCCAGACAGAGCATGGCCGGGCCGCGCGACCGCATCTGCGGAACAGGTGCTGGGTGAAGTCCGCCAGGCCGCGCCGGTTCAGGGCGCCGGTCAACGGGTCCAGCGCCGCCAGGGCGCGCAGCTGGGACCGCTGCCGCGCCAGCTTCCGGGTCTGGGTGGAGCAGACCGAGATCAGGACCAGCATGCCCGCCATGTAGAGGAAGACGTGGCCGGGCCGTGGCGGTTGCCCGAGGGCGGCCACGGCGAGGTACGACGCGAGCAGAAGTGCCTCCAGCGCCATCATCAGCCGCAGGTGCGGGGTGTAGCTGGCCACGAACACCGTGGTGGTCACGAACCCCAGGGCGGCCGGTGAGGCGGCCCCGCCGTCCCAGTACGCGCCGAGCGCCGCCATGGCGATGGTGACCAGCAGGATGGTGAACGAGACCCGGTAGCCGGCGGCCTTCGTGGTCACCGTCCGCGCCGCCCAGATGCCGACGGCGCCGGACGCCATCCCGCAGCTGTAGGCGGTGAGCATCAGGGGCCGGTTCGGTTCGCCGGTCGTCATCAGGCAGTAGAGGACGGCGATACCGTGCGAGACGACGTGCAACGCCGCCGTGAGCAGCATCCTTCGCCGGCGCTCGTTCACTCCGCCCACCGCACCCTGACGACGGCTGCTGGGGAGGCAGCAGCGCGAACGGTCGGGGTGGCCATGCCGGTGGTACGTGTCGAGGCCGCTGCGCGGAGGGGCCCTGCCACGCCGCCATTCAATGATGTGTGTTACATCACCGTCAATACCCGAATCGGCGCATCTGCCCTGGCCAGCGTGCGGGTGGCCGAATTCGGCCGGCGGCAGTACTGTCCGTGCCCGCCCCGCTGCGCCCCGCGCTGGCCGGTCGCGGGGGATGACAGCCATCCGGCGGCGTGCCACCATACCGACCAGTCGGTATTCCATCCCGAGGGGGCCCGCGATGCCGGGAACGACCGCGACGCGTACCGCGTACCGCACCTGTCCGCTCTGCGAGGCGACCTGCGGGCTGACCCTGACCATCGCCGACGACCGGGTGACGCACGCCCGGGGCGACCGCGAACACGTCTTCAGCCACGGCTTCGTCTGCCCGAAGGGAGCCGCGTTCCCGCAGCTCCTCGCCGATCCGGACCGCCTGCGCCGACCGCTGCTGCGGGTCGACGGCACGCTGCGCGAGGTGGGCTGGGACGAGGCGTTCGCCGCCGTCGAGGCCGGCCTGACCGCCGCCCGGGCCGGCGCCGCGACGCGGTCGCCGCCTACCTCGGCAACCCCACCGTGCACACGATGGCCGGCGGGCTCTACGCCGGCCCCCTCCTGCGGGCGCTCGGCACCCGCAACGTCTTCACCGCCAGCACCGTCGACCAGATGCCCAAGCACGTCTCCTCCGGCTACCTGTACGGCGACCCCAACGCCATCCCGGTACCCGATCTCGACCGCACCGACCTGCTGGTGCTGCTCGGCGCCAACCCCTGGGAGTCCAACGGCAGCCTCTGCACCGCGCCCGACTTCCCGGGCCGGCTGCGGGCGTTGCAGGCACGCGGCGGCCGGTTCCTGGTCGTCGACCCCCGCCGCACCCGCACCGCCGCGGCCGCCGACGAGCACCTGCCCATCCGGCCCGGCACCGACGCGCTGCTGCTCTTCGCCCTCGTGCACACGCTCTTCGACGAGAGCATGGTCCGGCTCGGCCGGCTGGCGGAACACGTCACCGGCCTGGCCGACGTCCGGGAGCTGGCCACCGCGTTCGCGCCCCGAGCGGGTGGCCGAGCGGTGCGCGGTGCCCGCGCCGCGCATCCGGCGCCTCGCCCGGGAACTGGCGGCCGCCCCCACCGCCGCCGTCTACGGTCGCGTCGGCACCTGCACGGTCGCGTTCGGCACGCTGACCAGCTGGCTGGTCGACCTGGTCAACGTGCTGACCGGCAACCTGGACCGGCCCGGCGGGGCGATGTTCCCGCTCGCCGCCCACCAGCGGACCCGGGCCGCCGGCCCCGGCAAGGGGTTCCGCACCGGGCGCTGGGCCAGTCGGGTGCGCGGCCTGCCCGAGGTCAAGGGCGAGCTGCCGGTCGCGACCCTCGCCGACGAGATCGAGACGCCGGGGGAGGGCCGGATCCGGGCGTTGATCACCGTCGCCGGCAACCCGGTGCTCTCCACCGCCAACAGCGACCGGCTGGACCGCGCGCTCGCCTCGCTCGACTTCATGGTCAGCGTCGACCCGTACCTGAACGAGACCACCCGGCACGCGGACGTGGTGCTGCCGCCACCCGACCCCGCCCGCGCCGGCCACTACGACTTCGCGTTCCTCACCCTGGCCGTGCGCAACGTCGCGAGCTACTCGCCGCCCGTCATGCCGATGGCGCCCGACAGCCTCGACGAGTGCGACATCCTCGCCCGGCTCACGCTGATCGCCGCCGGGCAGGGCGCCGACGCCGACCCGGCGGCGCTGCACGAGCAGCTGCTCGGCCAGGTGCTCGCCGACGCCGCCGAGGCACTGGACCGGCCGGCGGACGAACTGCGGGCGCTGGTCGCCGGGGACCGGCCGGCCGAACGCCTGCTCGACGCGCGGCTGCGGCTCGGCGCGTACGGCGACCGGTTCGGACAGCGACCGGACGGGCTGTCCCTGACCCGGCTGCTGGAGCACCCGCACGGCGTCGACCTCGGGGCGCTGCGACCGCGGCTGCCGGAGGTGCTGCGCACCCCGAGCGGCACCGTCGAGCTGTGCCCGCCGCCGATCGCCGCCGACGTGGCCCGGCTGCGCGACGCCCGCGACGCGCCCCCGGAGGGCTTCGTCCTGGTCGGACGCCGGCACCTGCGGTCCAACAACAGCTGGATGCACAACGTGCCGGCGTTGGTGAAGGGCCGCGACCGCTGCACGTTGCAGGTGCACCCGGAGGACGCGGCCAAGCTCGGGCTGGCCGCCGGGGAGGACGCCCGCGTCACCTCGCGGGTCGGCTCGCTCGTGGTGGCCGTGGAGGTCACCCCTGACACCATGCCGGGCGTGGTCAGCCTGCCGCACGGGTGGGGCCACGACGTGCCCGGCACCCGGCAGGCGGTGGCCCGCGCCCACGCCGGCGTCAACGCCAACGTGCTCACCGACGAGACGGCCGTCGACCCGCTCTCCGGAAACGTCGTGCTCAACGGCATCCCGGTGCGCGTCCAGCCGGCCTGATCGGCGGCGCCTTGCGTACGCTGGCGCACCGGGCCGGCGGGCGGCCCGGAAGGGCGGGATCACCGGTGGGTCGGACGGGGGACGGGGAGGCGCTGCCGCAGCGGCTGCTGGCGGTCGCCACCAGGCTGTTCGCGGAGAAGGGCTTCGAGAAGACCTCGGTCCAGGAGATCGTCGAGGCCGCCGGGGTCACCAAGGGCGCGATGTACCACTACTTCGCCGCCAAGGACGACCTGCTCCAGGAGATCTACCAGCGGCTGCTGCGCATGCAGCGCGAGCGCCTGGAGGCCATCATGGCCCGCGACCAGCCGGTGGCGCTGCGGCTGCGGGCGGCCGCCGCCGACGTGGTGGTCACCGCGATCGCCAACCTGGACGACGCCACGATCTTCCTCCAGTCGATGCACCTGCTCTCGGCCGACCGCCGGCGCGCGGTGCGGGCGGCCGCCGGGAGTACCACGAACGCTTCCGGGAGCTGGTGGAGGAGGGCCAGCGCGCCGGGACCTTCCGCGCCGACGTCCCGGCCGACCTGGCCGTCGACTACTTCTTCGGCGCGGTGCACCACCTCGGCGCGTGGTTCCGCACCGACGGCCGGCTCACCGCCGAGCAGGTCGGCGCGCACTTCGCCGACCTGCTGCTCGCCTCGCTGCGCCCGGACCCGCCCGCCGACCCGCCGCCGTCCCGGTGACGGTGCGACGTCGGACCGGTCGCACCCGCCGAGCCGCGCCGCTGCTGGTCGCGCCCGTCGTTCGCCTGCCCGCCGCGAGCGGAGCCGGCCGCTACGCGGCTTTCTCCCCTCGACGGGGGAGCTTCCAGTCCGGCCGGACGAAGTGGCAGGTGTAACCACCGGGATTGCGCTCCAGGTAGTCCTGGTGTTCGGGCTCGGCCTCCCAGAACGGGCCGGCGGGAGTGACCTCGGTGACCACCTTGCCCGGCCACAGTCCGGAGGCGTCGACGTCGGCGATCGTGTCCTCCGCGACCCGCCGCTGCTGCTCGTCGGTGTAGAAGATGGCCGACCGGTAGCTGACGCCCACGTCGCCACCCTGACGATTCTTCGTGGTCGGGTCGTGGACCTGGAAGAAGAACTCGAGAAGATCCCGGTAGGACAGCTTCTCGGGGTCGTAGACGATCTCGATCGCCTCGGCATGGGTACCGTGGTTGTAGTACGTGGCGTTCGGCACGTCCCCGCCGGTGTATCCGACCCTGGTGGCGAGCACGCCAGGACGTTTCCGGATGAGATCCTGCATTCCCCAGAAGCAGCCGCCGGCCAGGATCGCCTTCTCAGTCGACTCGCTCATCGCTCCGCCCTCCGGTGCGGGTGCTCGTGCTCGTACCTCGGGCACGCCCTACGTCCTGCTGGCGACCGTGGCCTTCCCGTTCCGGCTGCCACCATGCCGACCGACGGGAACCTGAACGCCGGTACGGGCGACGGCGCCGCGCCGTGCGGGCTTTGGGCCGGATCAGCAGAACCAGCCGTCCTGGACCCAGCCGTGGCGGTTGATGTGCCCGTAGGCGAACCCGTAGACGTAGCCGCCGCTGCGCGGGCCCTCGACGAGGAAGGTCTGGCCCTGGTAGAGGGTGCCCATCCAGGCGCCGTTGGGCTGGGTGCGGACGAACAGGTCGGTGGCGCAGACCGTCTCACGCTGCCCGATCGTGCCGGTGTCGGCGTGTGCCGCGGCCGGTGCGGCGACGAGGGCGACGGTTCCCGCCAGCACGGTCGCCACCGCGCGGGCGACGGATCGGCTCACCATGAGTCGTACCCTCCAATGCACTCGATGCGCAGGTAGCCCCAGTCGTTGGGGCCGAAGTCGAAGGTCGCGGCCCAGCCGTTGTAGACCGGGTGCGCCCCGGGGGTGTGACCGATCTTGTTGCCGTAGGGCAGGACCCGCTTCAGGCCGTAGGGACCGCTGACCGAGTCGTAGTTGTCGTAGAAGCTGGCGCTCTGGCAGATGACCACGGCGTGCCGGGGCACCACCGGATCGGCCTGCGCCGGTACGGCGCCGAGCGTGGCCACCGCGGTGCCGATGGCCACGGCGGTGACTCCGTGCAGGATTCGTCGGGGCATGCCTGCCTCCCGTCGCTGCGAAGATAATTGCCAGCCACGGTATCAAGAGCGTCGATATCTGTCGATGTCCAGTTCATCGACGGTCATCACTCATCGGCGGGCTCGTGCCGTCACCTCCGCGGCCTTGCGGCGATGGGCGGCGGCGTCGTCGGGACGGCCCAGCGCGGTGGCCAGGTCGGCGAGGTGTCCGGCCACCGGCCCGAGGGTGAGGACCCCGCTGCCCGCGCCGGCCAGCTCGTCGGCGGCGGGCAGCAACTCCGCGTACGCGTACCGCATGGTGGTGCGGTCGTCGAGGGTGAGCGCGGCGCGGGCGGCGAGGCACAGCCGCGCCTCGCGGAGCAGGTCGTGCGGTGACTCGGGGAGGGCGCCGAGCGCCGCGCCGGC
>NZ_JAEVHN010000154.1:0-11406 GCF_016803375.1 Micromonospora sp. 4G55 | reverse complement strand
GTGACCCACGAGGTGGCGGCGTCTACGGCGGTGGCGGACGCGCGGAACCCCCGCGTCGCCACCCCCGGGACCCGCGCTCCGGCCCGCGCCACGACGACGGGTACGACGACCGGCGGGGCGGCCAGTACGGGTACGGACAGCCGCCCGGTCGGGGCGAACGCTACTGAGACGAGCAGCACCGCGCTGACGTGACCGGCCGGCCACGCTGGCAGGTGCCCGGACGCGACGACGGGTGGCAGCCCCTGGGGGGCCGGCCACCCGTCGGGTGCGGGTGGGGTCAGATCCGGCGCAGCACCGCGACGACCCGGCCCATGATGGTGGCGTCGTCACCGGGGATCGGGTCGAAGGCCGGGTTCTGCGGCATCAGCCAGACGTGCCCGTCGCGCCGCCGGTAGGTCTTGACGGTCGCCTCGCCGTCGAGCATGGCGGCCACGATCTCACCGGAGTCGGCGGTCGGCTGCTGCCGGACCACCACCCAGTCGCCGTCGCAGATCGCCGCGTCGAGCATCGAGTCGCCCTTGACCTGGAGCATGAAGACCTCGCCCTCGCCGACCAGCTCGCGGGGGAGGGGGAAGATGTCCTCCACCGCCTGCTCGGCCAGGATCGGCCCACCGGCGGCGATCCGGCCCAGCATCGGCACGTACGCCGGGGTGGGCCGTTGGGAGCGGCTCAGCTCGTCGTCGACGACGTCGCTGGGGGCCCGGACGTCCACCGCGCGCGGCCGGTTGGGGTCGCGGCGCAGGAAGCCCTTCTTCTCCAGCTCCTTGAGCTGGTAGGCGACGCTCGACGGGGAGACCAGGCCGACCGCCTCGCCGATCTCGCGCACGCTCGGCGGGTAGCCCTGCCGCTCGACCCAGCTGCGGATGAACTCCAGGATCCGGCGCTGCCGGGCGGTGAGGTCGACCGTGGCCGGGTCGGGGAAGCTGCTGACCACCGGGGTGACCGCGCGCACGGCCGGCTGCCCCGTCCGACTGCGGGCGGGGCGGGGGCGCCGAGTGGCCGGCGGACCCGCCTCGGCGATCTGCTGCGGGTTCTTCGGCCGGCTGGCCCGGTCCTCGGTCACGTCCGTCCTCCCTGGTCGGCGCTGGGTGCCTTGGCGGCTCGTGGTGCGTGCGGGGGTGTTGCGGGGCCCGGCCCGACATCGTGCGACGCGCCCGGTTGTTCATGACCGTATAGGTGGGATCGGTCATTTTCAAACATCTGTACGACCTGCCGTCGGCGTGTCGACGCGGCAATCCTGGAAAGTCGAACGCGTGTTCTGATAAATGGTACGTCGTCGTCGAACTCCTGTTCGACTCGCCAGGTGCTTTCGCGATGGCCGTCCGTTTCCCGCGTCCCGCCCGGACGGGCGGTAACCTCCCGCGTGCCGTGCCGTTGGGGATGTCGGCGGGCGGCGCGCGGGCGGTTTTCCAGGTGACGCGCCGGACACGCCGCCAACTTGACCACACCCCGTCGGCGGCATACCGTCGACCCCTAGATGTAGTAGTCACACGGGCGTAAGTTGCCTACAGGTTGGGTTCGACTACCGACCGCACTCCCGTACCGTCGACGACGGCGACGGCCACCGATGGTGGCTCCGCCGGGCCGACGCGTGCCCGGAGACGGTCGGCGGGCGACCACGGTCGATCAAGGAGGTCAGGCTATGCGGTGTCCGTACTGCCGACACGCCGACTCCCGGGTGGTCGACTCGCGGGAGGCCGACGACGGGCAGCTGATCCGTCGTCGCCGTTCCTGCCCGGAGTGCGGCAAGCGGTTCACCACGGTCGAGGAGGCCGTGCTCGCGGTGGTCAAGCGCAGCGGGGTGACCGAGCCGTTCAGCCGGACGAAGATCATCGGCGGGGTGCGCAAGGCGTGCCAGGGCCGCCCGGTCGACGAGGACTCGATCGCGCTGCTGGCGCAGAAGGTCGAGGAGACCGTGCGGGCGAAGGGGGCCGCCGAGATCCCGAGCCACGAGGTGGGGTTGGCGATCCTGGGCCCGCTGCGGGACCTGGACGAGGTGGCCTACCTCCGCTTCGCCAGCGTCTACCGGTCCTTCGACTCGCTCGCCGACTTCGAGCGCGAGATCGAGACGCTGCGGGCCGCCGCGCGCGCCCGCGCCGACGCGGTCGAGGCCGCCGGCCGGACCAGTTGATTTTCGAGTTTCTGACAGATGAACGACGCGCGGTGGGTGACCGCGCAGACGAGGGGGCGGATGAGATGGCGGGGGACGGCGTGACAACCAGCCGGTCGCGGGCAGCGAAGAACGGCGCGGTGACGGGGCTCAAGGTGCAGCGGGTCTGGACCACCGAGGGCGTGCACCCCTACGACGAGGTGACGTGGGAGCGTCGCGACGTCGTGATGACGAACTGGCGGGACGGCTCGATCAACTTCGAGCAGCGCGGGGTGGAGTTCCCCGAGTCCTGGAGCGTCAACGCGGCCAACATCGTGACCACCAAGTACTTCCGGGGCGCGGTGGGGACCCCGGAGCGCGAGTGGTCGCTCAAGCAGCTGATCGACCGGGTGGTCACCACGTACCGCAAGGCCGGTGAGGAGCACGGCTACTTCACCAGCGCGGCGGACGCCGAGGTCTTCGCGCACGAGCTGACCTGGATGCTGCTGCACCAGGTGTTCAGCTTCAACTCGCCGGTCTGGTTCAACGTCGGCACCCCGTCGCCGCAGCAGGTCAGCGCCTGCTTCATCCTCGCGGTCGACGACTCGATGGACTCCATCCTGGACTGGTACAAGGAGGAGGGGCTGATCTTCAAGGGCGGCTCCGGCTCCGGCGTCAACCTGTCCCGGATCCGTTCCTCCCGTGAGCTGCTCTCCTCCGGCGGCACCGCCTCCGGCCCGGTCAGCTTCATGCGCGGCGCCGACGCCTCCGCCGGGACCATAAAGTCCGGTGGCGCCACCCGGCGCGCGGCCAAGATGGTCATCCTCGACGTGGACCACCCGGACATCGAGGAGTTCGTGGTCACCAAGGCGCGCGAGGAGGACAAGATCCGCGCGCTGCGGGACGCCGGCTTCGACATGGACCTGGGCGGCGCCGACATCGTCAGCGTGCAGTACCAGAACGCCAACAACTCGGTCCGGGTCTCCGACGAGTTCATGACGGCGGTGGAGAACGGCGGCGGGTTCGACCTGCGCGGCCGGCTCGACGGGCAGACCATCGAGACGATCGACGCCAAGAAGCTGTTCCGCACCATCTCCCAGGCCGCCTGGGAGTGCGCCGACCCCGGCCTGCAGTACGACGACACCATCAACGACTGGCACACCTGCCCGGAGACCGGGCGGATCACCGCGTCGAACCCGTGCTCGGAGTACCTGCACCTGGACAACTCCTCGTGCAACCTGGCCTCGCTCAACCTGATGAAGTTCCTCAAGGCCGACGGCGGCTTCGAGGTGGAGAAGTTCGTCCGCTCGGTCGAGTTCGTCATCACTGCGATGGACATCTCGATCTGCTTCGCCGACTTCCCGACCGAGAAGATCGGCGAGACCACCCGCGCCTACCGGCAGCTCGGCATCGGGTACGCCAACCTGGGCGCGCTGCTGATGGCGTCGGGCCTGCCGTACGACTCGGAGCAGGGCCGCTCGGTCGCCGCGGCGATCACCTCGCTGATGACCGGCACCGCGTACCGCCGCTCGGCCGAGCTGGCCGGCATCGTCGGCCCGTACGAGGGCTACGCCCGCAACGCCGAGCCGCACAAGCGGGTCATGCGCAAGCACGCCGCCGCCAACGACGCGATCAAGCCGGCCGGCACGGTCGCCACCGCGATCCAGCGGGAGGCCACCAAGCAGTGGACCGAGGGCAACAAGTTCGGTGACAAGTTCGGCTGGCGCAACTCGCAGGCCAGCGTGCTCGCCCCCACCGGCACCATCGGCCTGATGATGGACTGCGACACCACCGGCGTCGAGCCGGACCTGGCACTGGTCAAGTTCAAGAAGCTGGTCGGCGGCGGCTCCATGCAGATCGTCAACCAGACCGTGCCGCGCGCCCTGCGCAGCCTCGGGTACCCCGAGGAGCAGGTCGAGGCGATCGTCGAGCACATCGCCGACCACGGCCACGTGGTGGACGCCCCCGGCCTCAAGCCGGAGCACTACCCGGTCTTCGACTGCGCGATGGGCGAGCGCTCCATCGCCCCGATGGGGCACGTGCGGATGATGGCGGCGGTCCAGCCGTTCATCTCCGGCGCCATCTCCAAGACGGTCAACATGCCGGAGCAGGCCACCGTCGAGGACGTCGAGAAGATCTACTTCGAGGGCTGGAAGCTCGGCCTCAAGGCCCTGGCGATCTACCGGGACAACTGCAAGGTCGGCCAGCCGCTGTCGGTGGCCAAGCCGAACAAGGCCGTCGAGTCGGCCCCGGCCGCCGTCGAGACCGCCGCCCCGGTGGTCGAGAAGGTCGTCGAGTACCGGCCGGTGCGCAAGCGGCTGCCGAAGAAGCGCCCGTCGGAGACGGTCAGCTTCTCGGTCGGCGGTGCCGAGGGCTACCTCACCGCGTCGTCCTACCCGGACGACGGCCTCGGCGAGGTCTTCCTCAAGATGTCCAAGCAGGGCTCGACCCTGGCCGGTGTGATGGACGCCTTCTCGGTGGCCATCTCGATCGGCCTGCAGTACGGCGTGCCGCTGGAGACGTTCGTCAGCAAGTTCACCAACATGCGCTTCGAGCCGGCCGGCATGACCGACGACCCGGACGTGCGGATGGCCGCCTCGGTGATGGACTACATCTTCCGTCGCCTGGCTCTGGACTTCCTGCCGTACGAGCGCCGCGCGGAGCTGGGCATCTTCACCGCCCAGGAGCGGGCCGCCCAGCTGCGGGCCGAGGCCGAGGCGGAGAGCGCCGGCACCGACCTGACCGCCATGGCGTCCTCCGCGCCGGTGGAGTCGCCGGAGACGAAGACCGGTCCGGTCGCCCAGCCGGCCCAGGAGGTCGCCGACGTCGCCGCCGCCAAGCCGGCGCCGGCGGTGGGCTCCTCCACCGAGCTGCTGGAGGCCGTGATCGGCAAGGCGGCCGACGCGCCGCTCTGCTTCACCTGCGGCACCAAGATGCGCCCGGCCGGTAGCTGCTACGTCTGCGAGGGCTGCGGCTCCACCAGCGGCTGCAGCTGACCTGACCCGGTGGGCGGCAGGGTCGGTCGACCTGCCGCCGGCCCGACCATCGGAATGTCCCCCGCACCGTCACGGTGCGGGGGACATTCCGCATCTGCGGGGCCGGTCGGCAGCCCACCGGCGGCACTGCGCCACGCGTCCGGGGCTCACTGCGATGATCGGAACATGACCATCGCCGCGAGCTACGCCGAGTTCGCCGCGCGCGAGGCGCACGGGGTGTCGCCCGGGTACGAGCGCCTGTCCCTCGCCGTCTCGCGCGACGAGGAACTGCTCGCCCTGCTCGGCACGCTGCCGCCGGACAAGCGGCAGCCGAACCTGCTGTTCGGCGTCGTCCGGCTGCTCGGCGGGCCGGTCGACGACCCGGCCGCGTTCCACGAGTTCACGGCAGCGAACTGGCCGGCGGTCGAGGCGGAGCTGCACACCCGGGCCACCCAGACCAACGAGCCGGGGCGGTGTGCCGTCCTGCTGCCGGTGCTCGCCGCGTTGCCGCAGCCGCTCGCGTTGCTGGAGGTCGGCGCGTCCGCCGGGCTCTGTCTCTACCCCGACCGGTACGCCTACCGCTACGGCGAGCACGTCCTCGGCGCGGGGGAACCGGTCTGCGAGTGCGCGGTCACCGGAATGGCGCCGCCGAACCGCCTACCCGAGGTGGTGTGGCGGGCCGGCCTGGACCTGAATCCGCTCGACGTGACCGATCCCGCCGACGTCGACTGGCTCGACGCCCTCATCTGGCCGGAGCACGAGCACCGCCGGGCCCGCCTCCGGGCGGCGGCGGCCGTCGCCGCGGCCGAGCCGCCGCTGCTGGTCCGCGGCGACCTGGTGGACGACCTGCCGGCACTGGCCGCGCGGGCGCCGGCCGGGGCGACGCTGGTGGTGTTCCACACCTCCGTGCTCTACCAGGTGCCGGCCCCACGGCGGCAGGCGTTCGCCGAGCAGGTACGCGGGCTGCCCGGCCACTGGATCTCGAACGAGGCCCCGGAGGCGCTGGCCCACGACGGGCTGCCGGAGCCGCCGGGCGAGGCGCTGTTCAACGTGCTGGCGCTCGACGGACGGCCGCTCGCCTGGACCCGCTCGCACGGGCAGGCGATGACCTGGTTCGGCTGACCCGGGCTCTCCGGGCGCCGCAGCGGTCGGCCGAAGCCGTACGAGCGAGGGCTGCCGCGTCGGTGCGGCAGCCCCCGCCCCGTACGTCAGCGCTGCTTCTGCTGGCAGGGCACGCAGAACCGGGCGTGCGGAAGCACCTCCAGGCGTTCCTGGGGGATCGGCCCGGCGCACCGCTCGCAGATCCCGTACCGGCCCTCGGCGATGCGCCGCAGCGCCCCGGTGATCTGCTCCAGGCTCTGCCGGGTCGCGGCGAGCAGCGCATCCCGGGTGTGCGCCTCGGCCGGATCACCGGTGTCGGCGGTGAGTTCGGTCAGCCGGGCGGTGTGCATTTCGAAGTCGGACGTCAGGGTCGACCGCAGCTCGTCGATCCAGTGCTGCTGGCCCGGCTGGGTGTGCGTGGTCATGGCGTAGCTCCTCGGAAAAAGAAAAAGGGCCGAAGCTGTGGAAGCTTCGCCCTGGTGGCCGTTCACGGGATGTGCACCGGTCCAGGAGGGCTACGTCCGGCGGGGCTCGGCAGGCCGGGGGCGACCGAGCCGGCGCGCGACGGCGCGACCGCGACTCGCACGACGCGGGTCGCCACGGTGACCCGAAGCACGGGCCGGCGGACAGCAGCGGGCGCCGCCGTCGTGCTGACGGTGGTCCTCTCCTGCTGCCCGGACAGACGCATCCGGCAACCATAGGCCGGGCCGACGGGAAAGCCAACGCCCTTATCCGGGCCGTTTCCTGCCGACGGGCGGTAGGTCCAGCCGGTGCCGCCGGCGCGCCGGTCGGGGTCAGTCCCGGGCGCGCTCGTGCCGCAGCAGGACGACGCCGTTGCCGAAGGTGCGGGTCCCGGCCAGGCGCAGCGGCTGCCGGTCGCCCGACGCGGGGAAGAGTTGGCGGCCGCCGCCGAGCACGACCGGGTGGACGTAGAGGCGGTACTCGTCGACCAGGTCGTGCCGCAGGAAGGTGCTGAGCAGGTCCGCCCCGCCGAGGGCCAGGTCGCCGCCCGGCTCGGCCTTGAGCCGCCGCACCTCGTCGGGTACGACCTCCCGGACCAGGGTGGCGTTCCAGTCGACCGCGTCCAGCGTCCGGGAGTAGACGATCTTCGGCATGTCCCGCCAGATGCCGGCGAACTCCACCATCGGGGCGGTGCTGGCCGGGTCCTGGTCGGCGGTCGGCCAGAATTCGGCCATCAGCTGGTAGGAGCGGCGCCCGTTGAGGAAACCGCCCATGGTGCGCAGCTCGGCGTTGAAGTGCCGGTGCAGCTCGTCGTCGACCAGATGCCACCCGAGGTCGCCGTCCGGGCCCTCGAAGAACCCGTCGAGCGACACGCTCAGGTGTACGACGATCTTCCTCATCTGCCGTCCTTCCACAGTCGAACCCCCGTCGGCGTCCAGCATTCCGCAGCCCTACGACACGATCGGTCAGGCCGGCGGGTATGTCCCGGGTCCACCCCGTCCGGGCGCGGGCGTCGCACGTGCGCGGTGGGTTCCCGCGACGGGGCGACCGGTGACCCCCGAGCGGTTGCGGGGAGGGGGCGGACGGGTTCGTAGACTGCGCCGGTGGGTGCAGAGCGGCGACCGTTGGCGGACCGACCGTTGACCGAGCCGCACCCGTCCCGGCTGCCGCCGGAGCACCCCGACCGGGAGCGGATCCTCGCGGCCCACGCCGCCGCGCTCGCCGCCGGTGAGGCCGGCTACCTCGACCCGGCCAGCGGGCTCTTCGTGCTCAGCGCCGGTTTCCTGGCCCGCCGGGGCACCTGCTGCGGGCGCGGCTGCCGACACTGCCCGTACGTCGACGACTGACCGCCGGCCAGGCGATATTCGGGTGCCCGCACCGGTGGCGCCGCCTAGGTTGGGTCGGCCGAGCCGCCGGTTCGGTGCCGGGCCTCGTCGGCCCGTCCCCGCCGCTGGAAAGTGGTGACCCGTGACCCGGCACCTGGCGGCCGTCGCGCCGGCGCGGCCCCGCCTCGGGCCGCTCTGGCGCAGCCGCGACTTCGTCCTGCTCTGGGGCGGTCAGACGGTCAGCGAGGTCGGCACCCGGATCTCCGGGGTGGCGGTACCGCTGCTCGCCGCCGACACCCTGCGCGCGAGCGTGTTCCAGGTCTCCCTGCTGGCCTTCCTGGCGTGGCTGCCGTACCTGCTCTTCTCGCTGCCGGCCGGCCTGCTCGCGGACCGGGTCGACCCGCGGCGGCTGATGGTCGCCTGCGACCTCGGCCGCGCCGCGCTGCTGCTGTCGCTGCCGATGGTCGCCCTGGTCGGTCGCCTCACCCTGCCCTTCCTGTACGTCGTGGTCGGGCTCTCCGGCGTGCTGACGGTGCTCTTCACCGTGGCGTACAAGGGCACCCTGCCGAGGCTGGTGCCGGCGGACCAACTCGTCGAGGGCAATGCCCGGCTCGCCGTCAGCCAGGACGCGGCCCAGCTGGTCGGGCCGATGGTCGGCGGGGCGCTGACCGGGCTTGTCGGTGCGGCGCGGACCTTCCTCGGCACCGCGCTGGCCTTCGTGGTCAGCGCGGTGACCCTGCTGCTGATCCGGCAGCCGACCGCCGCCCGACCCGCCACCGGCGATCGGGTCCCGGCGCGGGTCGCCCTCACCGAGGGGCTGGGGTTCATCCGCCGGCAGCCGATCCTGGTACGGATCCTGGCCTGCGTCACCACGTCCAACTTCTTCGCCATGGCGACGAGCTCGCTGGAGGTCACCTACCTGGTGCGGGAGCTGCACGCCTCCCCGGCGGTGGTCGGCGTGGTGTTCTCCCTCGGCGCGGTGGGCGGGCTGGTCAGCGGCGCGTTGGCCGACCGGCTCTCCCGGTGGCTCGGCTCGGCGCGGGTGATCTGGGTCGCGATGGCCGTCCCGGGGCCGCTCTACCTGCTGGTGCCGCTGGCCCGGCCCGGCTGGGGCCTGGCCCTCTACGCCGTCGGCCTCGCCGCGTTCTCCGCCAACGCGGTGCTGTTCAACGTCGCCATCCTGTCCTACCGACAGCTCATCACCCCGCCGGAACTGCTCGGCCGGGTCAACGCCTCGTTCCTGTGGATCTGCTTCGGGGTGGTGCCGCTCGGCGCGCTCTTCGGCGGGACGCTGGGCAGCCAGTGGGGGCTGCGGCCGGCGCTGGTCCTGACGGCGTTGGGGACGTGGAGCGCGGCGCTGTTCGTGGTCTGCTCGCCCCTGCGCCGGATGCGCGACCTGCCGCCCGTCTGAAAAGGCCGGGGTGACGCGGCGGTCGCGGACCGCGACCCTCGACGAGGGCCCGCCCCGGGTGCGCGCCGAAGGACTTTCGCGTCGGCACGGGTTGCCCGTACGGTGTCCGACGGACATCCGGCGGGCCCCCGCCGACGATCGCGGAGGTTCCCCGTGCACGCGCGGATCTGGCTCACCGCCTCAGCCGTCCTGCTGACCACCGGCTGCGGCGCCCAGCCCCGACCGGTGGCCGTGCCGGCGGTGGACCCGGTGACGGTGGAGGTGGCCGCCGCCTCCTCGGGCGGCGCGTGCCGGCTGCTGGACTTCGCGGTGATCGAGGAGCACGCCGGCGTCCGGTTCGACGTGGCCGCCGCCAGCGACAAGGGCGACACCCACACCTGCGTGGTCCGCGCCGAGCGGGCCACCCTGCCCGAGCTGACGCTGACCGTCACCGACACCTCGATCGACGTGCCGACCTTCAACGCCGACGTGCTCCCGGACGGGGCGGCGAAGGTGTCGAAGCTGGGCCAGGTCGCCTACCGCCGCACCCTCGCCAAGACGGCGAAGCACGGTCCGGTCGCCGAGGTCGGCTGGCTGGCCACCGAGGACCGGTTGGCCACCCTGCACTGGACGTGTGAGCGGGGCGCACCGAAGGCCGAGGCCGAGGAGCTGACCGGCAAGCTGGTCAGCCTGGCGAAGAAAATCAACACCCGGGCCATGTGAGGCTCGCCGGCAGGGCGCGCCAGGGAAGCGGGCCGCCCGCGCGGGCCGAGGCAGTGGCCCCGGGAAGCAGGCGGCCCGAGCCGTCAGTGGGCGGCGACGAAGACCCGCGAGGCGACCTCGCGGGCAGCCGGACCCGCTCGCCCGAGCGGTCGATGAACACCCCGTCCCGCTCCTGCGCGACGGTGACCGTGGCGCCCGGGTCGACCCCGGCGGCGTGCAGCTGGCGCAGCACGTCGGCGTCGGTCTGCACGCTCTCGCAGATCCGCCGGACCACCACCGGCCCGGACAGGCCGGGGAAGGCCAGGTTGCGCTCACCCTCGACCGTGTCGGCCTCGGGCTCCGGCGAGCCCAGCTCCTCCAGCCCCGGGATCGGGTTGCCGTACGGCGAGCGGGTGGGTCGGTTGAGCAGGTCGTAGACCCGCTTCTCGACGGCGTCACTCATCACGTGCTCCCACCGGCAGGCCTCCTCGTGGGCCTCCTCGTAGGGCATCCCGATGACGTTGACCAGCAGCAGCTCGGCGAGGCGGTGCTTGCGCATCACGGAGACGGCGCTGTTGCGACCCAGCGGGGTCAGCGTCAGGTGCCGGTCGCCCTCGACGGTGAGCAGCCCGTCGCGCTCCATCCGGGCGACGGTCTGGCTGACGGTGGGCCCGCTCTGGCGCAGCCGCTCGGCGATCCGCGCGCGCAGCGGCGGCACACCCTCCTCCTCGAGCTCGAGGATGGTGCGAAGGTACATCTCGGTCGTGTCGACCAAATCGTGTTTCACGTCAGCCCTCCGGTGCACGATGCTACCCCGCAGCCCCGACAACGGCCGCCGCCGAACCGCCAGGTCGCTGCCCGGATGGTGTTGACTGGTCGCCATGTCCGGAACTCAGGAGCCGCTGATCGAGGTCGAGCAGCTCGCCGCCGCGCTCGCCGAGCCCGACCCGCCCACCCTGCTCGACGTGCGCTGGCGGCTGACCGGCCCACCCGGCCGCGAGGACTACGCCGCTGCTCACCTGCCCGGCGCGGTCTTCGTCGACCTGGACACCGCGCTCTGACGAGCGGATCGCGCTGCGGGTGCACCGGATGTGGGCCGACGGGCTGGTCGCCGAGACCCGCGAGCTGGTCGGCCACGGCCTGCCCGAGGGGCGCACGGCCAACCGCGCGCTCGGCTACCAGCAGGTGCTGCGCTTCCTGGCCGGGGAACTGACCGAGACCGAGGCGCACGACGAGACGATCCGGGCCACCCGGCGCTTCGTCCGCCGGCAGCGCTCCTGGTTCCGCCGCGACCCGCGGATCCATTGGCTCGACTCGGCCTCGCCGGCGTTTGTCGACACTGCGCTGCGGATGGTCGCCGAC
>NZ_JAEVHN010000153.1:0-11413 GCF_016803375.1 Micromonospora sp. 4G55 | reverse complement strand
CTGCCGGGGCGCGGCGATCGCGCCGCTGGCGTCCCGGACCGCGTCCGGGATCGCGGCCCGACCGTGCCCGGCGGTCGCGCCGGGCAGCGGGGCCTCGGCGTGCGGCCAGTGCCCGGTGAGGGCGAAGTAGAGGATGCCGCCGACCGCCCGGATGTCGTTCTCCTGGCTGTCCGCGCCGTCGGTGCGCGCGTCGGCCAGGACCACCCGGCCGTCATCGCTGATCATCACGGTGCCCGGGTGCACGTTGCCGTGCACCATGCCGGTGGCGTGCACGGCGGCCAGCGCGCTGGCGACGGCGTTGCCGATGGCGGTGGCCCGGGCCGGGTCCAGCGGCCCGTCGGCGACCATCTCGCGCAGGGAGTTGCCGTCGACCCACTCGCGGACGACGTACGCCCGCTCGTCCTCGTCGATCGCGTCGTAGACGCCGACCAGGTTGGGGTGGATGACCCGGCTCGCGGCCACCGCCGCCTGGAGCATCTCGGTGGCGGAGTCGCCGCCGGGGTAGCGCAGCACGACCGCGACCGGCCGGCGCAGCACCACGTCGACCCCCCGCCAGACCAGCCGCCCGGCGCTGTCGTTGTTGATGTGCTCGACCAGCTCGTACCGCTCGGCGAGGATCTCACCGGCCGTGGGAGCACCGAAGGTCATGACGGGCGGAGCACTCTCCTCCGCCTCCTGACCCTCGCCGACCTGGGTCACCCGTCCTCCCTCGGTGATCGTGTCGATCGATGGACCCGCGCTGCTGGGCATGTGGCTTCCCGCTCTGCCTTCGAAGGAACCGGCCGGCGTCTCGACGCGTACGTCGGCCACCTGCCGTATCCGTCGAGAGCGACCTTACCCGGACTGCCCATCATCCCGACATGTCATCTTCCCGCCGTGCCCGGCGACGTGCCGGATGTGGACGACCTCGCCCGGTTACGACCGTTGTCAGCCACGTTGCTGGCACATGTACTAGCCAATCTAGAGGTTGACCGCAAGTGATCGCAGCAGGGGCCGGCCCTGGTGTGGCGGTCCGCCGACGTCCTGTCAGGTTCCCTCCGAACGGCCCTCCATACTCAGCCGTACGGTTGGTTGTCCACAGGCTGATCCGGCAGCTGACCGGGGAAACGCGGAGTTATCCACAGCCACGTCCCCAGGTTGGTGATCCTCGTTCACGCTCCGTGCCGGGCGGCCGACCGCCGACCGGTCACCGGCTCAGCGGCCGAGCCGGCGGCGGACCATCCCGACGACCTCGGTGATCTCGCCGATCCGCAGCACCATGGCCAGCCCGAGGTAGGTCGCGCCGATCACCGCGCCGCCGATCACCAGCTGGGCCGCCGCCGCGAGCCAGCCCAGGTCGGCCGGGTCGCCGGGGAGCAGGCTGACCACCAGCAGGCCGACCAGCGCCGCACCGAGCGCGGCGACGATCACCTTGCCCATGGTGCGCATGATCCCGCCGAGCCCGATCCGGCCGACCCGCGGCCGCAGCAGCATCGCGGAGATGACGGCTGCCGCGACGTAGGAGATCGCGTTGCCGAGCATCATCCCGGCCGCCGCGAAGGTGGCCGAGAAGGCGATGAAGAGGCCCACCTGGAGCAGCACCCGCAGCGCCACCACCGGGATGTTGACCAGCGCCGGGGTCCGGGTGTCCGGCAGCGCGTAGAAGGCGAAGGTGAAGAGCTGGCTGATCGCGAACGGCACCAGGCCCACGGCTGCGACCAGCAGCACCGTCGACGTGGCGCGGGCGTTGTCGCCGTCGAAGGCGCCGTACTGGAAGACCACCCGGGAGATCGGGCCGGCCAGGACCGCGTAGCAGACCGCGATCGGGGCGAGCACCGCCGTCACCATCCGGGTGCCCCGGGACAGGTCCGCGGTCACGTCGCGGAAGCGCCCGTCCGCGGCGGCGGCGCTCATCCGGGGCATCAGCGCGGTGATGATCGAGACGGCGATGATGCCGTGCGCCATCATCAGCAGCAGGAAGACGTTGTTGTAGATCAGGATGCCGGCGCTGTCCTCGCCCGCCGCCCGGGTGAGCAGGTTGACCACCACGAAGAGGCCGAGCTGGTTGACCGCGACGTAGCAGAACATCCAGGCGCCGAGCTGGGCCAGCTCGCGCAGCCCCAGCTCGCGGAAGTCGAACCGCCACTTCCACCGGAAGCCGACCTTGCGCAGCGCCGGCAGCAGCCCGGCGGCCTGCACCGCCACGCCGAGCAGGGTGCCGCCGCCGACCAGCAGGATCTGGCCCACGCCCAGCTCGCCGGGCTTGAGCGCCTTTGCCCCGAAGACCAGGATGTAGAGCCCGAAGGTGCTGATGACCACCAGGTTGTTGAGGATCGGCGCCCACATCGGCGCGGCGAAGTGCCCCCGGGTGTTCAGCACCGCGGCGATCAGCGCGCTGACGCCGGTGAAGAACAGCATCGGCAGCATCAGGTACGACAGGTACGTGACGAGGTCGGTGTAGTCCGCGTCCTTGCCGCTGGCGTAGAGGGTGGTCAGCACCGGCGCCGTGAGCACCGCGAGCAGCGCGGCGGCGGCCAGCGCGATCACCGCCAGGGTGAGCAGCCGCTGCGCGTACGCCTCGCCCCGGTCCGGGTCGCTCTTGCGCCGGCGGACCAGCACCGGGATCAGCACGCTGGTGAGCACGCCGCCGAGCAGGAACTCGTACACCTGGTTCGGCAGGAACTGGGCGGTGGTGTACGCGTTGCCGATCAGGTTGCCCAGCGCCGCGCCGATCATCAGGTTGCGGATGAAGCCGGTACCCCGACTGATCAGGCTGCCGACCGCCATCACCGCGCTGTTCGCCGCGGCGCTGGCCTCCCCCACCTGCTCCGGCGGCGGCGCGGTGGCCTCCACCGCCGGCTGGTTCAGCGGCTCGGCGGAGATGAAGGTCGCCTCGTCGGTCGGCGGGATCGCACCGTCCGGCGTGGCGTTCGCGCTGCGGTAGAGCCCGCCGCTCATCTCCTGCCTCCAAGGGGGTACGTCGGAGCCGGACGACCGGCCCGCACGCCAAGACCTTAGTCAACGCCGTCCCCATACCCGCGCCCGGCGGATCAGATCCCGCCCCGGCCCGATAGGCTGGCGATCCCATGTCCGAAGCTGCCTCCGCACCCCACGCCGCCGACCGCCGCGAGCTCACCGCCGCGCAGCGCAACGCCGTCGCCGAACTGCTCCGCGTGTCCCCGGTCGCCGACGAGCTCGGTCGTCGCTTCGCGCGCGCCGGGCACGAGTTGCACCTGGTGGGGGGTTCCGTCCGCGACGCCCTGCTCGGCCGGCTCGGCGAGGACCTGGACTTCTGCACCGACGCCCACCCGGACCAGACGCTGCGGATCATCAAGGGCTGGGCCGAGTCGATCTGGGAGACCGGCCGCGAGTTCGGCACCATCGGGCTTCAGCGCGACGGGCTCCGGCTGGAGATCACCACCTTCCGCGCCGAGGCGTACGACCAGGTCAGCCGCAACCCGATCGTCGAGTACGGGACCAGCCTCACCGAGGACCTGCGGCGGCGGGACTTCACCATCAACGCGATGGCGGTCAGCCTCCCCGACCACCGGTTCACCGACCCGCACGGCGGCCTGGACGACCTCGCGGCCAAGGTGATCCGTACCCCCGGAACGCCGCGGGAGTCCTTCGGCGACGACCCGCTGCGGATGCTGCGGGCGGCTCGCTTCGCCGCGCAGCTGCGCTTCGCCGTGCACCCCGACGTGCACGAGGCGATGAGCCGGATGGCCGCCGACCTGGACCGGATCACCGCCGAGCGGATCCGGGACGAGTTCACCAAGCTGCTCTGCGGCGCCGACCCGATCACCGGGCTGCGGCTGCTGGTCGACACCGGGCTGGCCGAGCGCTTCCTGCCCGAGCTGACCGGGCTCAAGCTGGAGATCGACGAGCACGCCCAGCACAAGGACGTCTACGAGCACACCCTGACCGTGGTCAGCAACGCGGTCTCGTTCGAGACCGACGGCTGTGACTTCGTGCTCCGGATGGCCGCGCTCATGCACGACGTGGGCAAGCCGGCCACCAAGTCGGTCGGGCCGGACGGCCGGGTCAGCTTCCACCACCACGAGGTGGTCGGCGCGCGGCTGACCAAGGCCCGGATGAAGGCGCTGCGCTACCCCAAGGACGTCACCGCGCAGGTGGTCACCCTGGTCGCCCTGCACCTGCGGTTCTACGGGTACGGCCGGGGCGAGTGGACCGACTCGGCGGTGCGCCGGTACGTCACCGACGCCGGTGACCTGCTGTCCCGACTGCACAAGCTGACCCGCTCGGACTGCACCACCCGCAACCGCCGCAAGGCGGCCCAGCTCGCGGCGGACTACGACGCGCTGGAGGAGCGGATCGCCCGGATCGCCGCCGAGGAGGACCTCGCCCGGGTCCGCCCCGACCTGGACGGCAACGCGATCATGGAGCTGCTCGGCGTACCGCCGGGGCCGTTGGTCGGGCGGGCCTGGCAGTACCTCAAGGAGTTGCGCCTGGAGCGCGGCCCGCTGGAGCGGGACGAGGCCGAGGCGGAGCTGCTGCGCTGGGCCCGCGAGCAGGGCGTCATCGACCAGAGCTGACGCCGAGGGCGCCGTCGGAGTGGACGGCGCCCTCGTCAGCCGGTCAGCGGGTTTCGACCGCGCTGCCGTCGACTGCGGGCTTGCCGTTGCCCGCCGACCCCGAACCGCCGGTGGACGCCGAGCCGAGCCGGGCGAGCAGGCCGGGCAGGTCGATGCCGGTGAGGTCGGAGCCGAGCTGGAGGCCCTGCGCCACGTTGCCGGCCACCGACTTGGTCAGCGACGACGCGCCGTCGGTGGAGATGACGGTCATCTTGTCGATCGCCCCGATCGGGGCGCTGGCCGCCTCCACCACCTGCGGCAGCACCTTGACCAGCAGGTCCAGCACGGCCGCCTCGCCGTACGCGGCGAACGCCTCCGCCTTGCGGGCCATCGCGTCGGCCTCGGCCTGCCCCTTGGCCAGGATGGCCGCGGCCTCCGCCTGGCCCTCCCGCTCGACCGCCTCGGCGATCGCCGAGCGCCGGCGCTGCTCCGCCTCACCCTCCTTGGCACCCTCGATCGCGTTCGCCTCGGCGAGCGCGGCCCGGCGGGCCCGCTCGCCCTCACCGGTGAGCCGGGACTGCTCGGCGGCGGCCTGAGCGGCGGCGATGACGGCCTGCCGCTGCGCGTCGGCGTTGAGCACCGCCGCGTTGCGGGCCGCCTCGGCCTCCTGCTCCACCTTGTAGCGCGCCGCGTCCGCCGGCTTGCGCACCTCGGTGTCGAGCTGGCGCTGCTTCAGCTCGGCGTTGCGCTCGGCCACCTTCTGCTGCTCGGAGAGGATCGCCTGGTCCCGTTCCGCCTGGGCCAGCGGGCCGGCCGCCGCGGACCGGGCCTTGGCCGCGTCGATCTCGGCCTGGATCCCGGCCTGCTTGAGCGACAGGTTCCGGTTCGCCTCGGCGATCGCCTCCTCGGCGAGCAGCCGCTCCTGCTCGGCCTGCTGCCGGGCGCGCGCCTCGGCGATGGCCGCGTCCTTGAGCACCCGGGCGGCCTCCGGCCGGCCCAGGTCCTGCAGGTAGGAGCCCTCGGCGAGGATGTCCTGGAGCTGGAAGGTGTCCAGCACCAGCCCCTGGTTGGTCATCGAGTGCTCGGCCTCCTCGGCAACCGCGCTGGCGAAGGCCGCCCGGTCCCGGATGACCTCCTCGACGGTGAGCCGGCCGACGATCGAGCGCAGCGCGCCGGCCAGCACCTCGCGGGTGAAGTTGTCGATCTCGTCCTGCTGGTGCAGGAAGCGCTGGGCGGCGGCGCGGATGGCGTCCTCGGTGCCGCCGACCTTGACGATGGCCACACCGTGCAGGTCGGTGCGGATGCCCTGCTTGCTCACCGCGCCCCGGATGCCCACGTCGATGCGGCGGCTGGACAGGTCGAGCGACTGGAGCTTCTGCACCACCGGCAGCACGAAGACCGAGGCGCCGAGCACCACCTTCTGGCCGGACATGTCGGTGGAGCGACCGCCGTCGGCGGTCTGCGTGGTCCGGCCCTTGCGGCCGGTGACGATGAACGCCTCGTTGGGGCCGGCGACCTTGATCCGGGAGAGCACGAAGAGCACCAGCACGAGCGCCAGCAGGACCGCGCCGCCGACGGCGATAACAAGGGGCATGGGCAGTTCCGTCTCTGGGAAAGGGGGGTGAGGAGAGGAAGTGGTCAGTAGGTCTCGACGTGGACGCTGGTTTCGCTCAGCGCCTGCACCACGAAGATCTGCGCGCCGACCGGGATCGGGTGGTCGGCGCGGGCGTTGAGCTTCACCGGCTGGCCGGCGACCGTGCTGCGCGACGGCGACCGGGTCGAGGTGCTCAGCGCCGCCCAGGGCGGGTGAGCGGCGTGACGCTCACCATCGGCACCGTCACCCTCGGGTCGCGGCTCATCCTCGGCACCGGCGGCGCGGCCAACCTGCACGTGCTGGAGCAGGCCGTCCGGGCCTCCGGCACCGAGCTGGTCACCGTGGCCCTGCGCCGGGTGGACACCACCCCCGCCGCGGCCGGCGGGCTGCTCGACGTGCTGGACCGGTGCGGGGTGCGGCTGCTGCCGAACACCGCCGGCTGCTACACCGCCGGCGAGGCGGTGAAGGTGGCCCACCTGGCCCGGGAGGCGTTCGACACCGACTGGGTGAAGCTGGAGGTGATCGGCGACGAGCGCACGCTGCTGCCCGACGGGGTGGAGCTGCTGCGCGCCGCCGAGGAACTGGTCGCCGACGGGTTCACCGTGCTGCCGTACACCTCCGACGACCCGATCCTGGCCCGCCGGCTGGCCGACGTGGGCTGCGCCGCGGTGATGCCGGCCGGCGCGCCGATCGGCTCCGGGCTGGGCGTGACCAACCCGCACCACATCCGGCTGATCCGGCAGAGCGTGGCCGTGCCGGTGATCCTCGACGCCGGCATCGGCACCGCCTCCGACGCGGCGCTCGCCATGGAGCTGGGCTGCGACGCGGTGCTGCTGGCCAGCGCGGTCACCCGGGCCGCCGACCCGGTGGCGATGGCCACCGCCATGCGGTACGCGGTGGAGGCGGGCCGGCTCGCGTACGGCGCCGGCCGGATCGCCCGCCGCTTCCACGCCCTCGCCTCCACGCCCGACGAGGGAAGGCCCGACCTGTGACGGCGACGCGGCAGGTCGTCGACGGGCCGCCCGAGGCGGGCGGAGTGCGCGGTCCACGCCCCGTCGGAACGCGCCCGGACCCGCGTCGAGCCGGCTCGGGGCGGCTCGCCGCGACCGGACCCGCCCGTCCGGAGGTGCCCTCGGGCCTGGTGGTGCTCACCGACCGGTGGCAGGCCCGGCGGCCGCTGCCCGAGGTGGTCGCGGCGGCGGTGGCCGGGGGGAGTGCGCTGGGTGGTGCTGCGCGAGAAGGACCTGCCCCGCGCCGAACGCGCCGCCCTCGCCGCCGCGCTGCGTCCGCTCCTCGCCGAGGTGGGCGGCACCCTGATCGTCGCCGGCCCCGACCCCCTGGACGGCGACGCCGTCCACCTGCCGTCGGCCGGCCCCTACCCGCCACCGACCCTCGGCCTGGTCGGCCGCTCCTGCCACGATCGCGCCGAACTGGCCCGACTCACCACTGAGGACTACGCCACCCTCTCACCCGTCTTCCCCAGCAGAACCAAACCCGGCTACGGCCCACCCCTGCGGGCAGCCGGGCTCGCCGAGCTGATCCAGGCCAGCCCGGTGCCCGTCCTCGCGCTCGGCGGCATCGACACCCCCGACCAGGTGCACGCCTGCGTCCAGGCGGGCGCCGTCGGCGTGGCCGTGCTCGGCGCCATCATGCGAGCCGAAGACCCCACCCAGGCAGCCGCCACCCTGACCGAGGCCCTCCAGGCCGCCAGCCCTGCCACCACCGCCACATCAGCGGTCTCGGCGTTCCCGCCCGTCCCGATGCCGCGAAGCCGGCACGCCCGCGCGGAGGTCTCCGACATGGGGCTGCGGCCGACCGTGCCCACGCAGGGATCAAGCCTGACCGCCCGGAGTGGGCACGGTCGGCCGCAGCCCCCCACAGCGACACCCACAAACCCGGAAGGTCGGCCGCAGCCCCCCACCTCGACACGGCCACCGACAGCGATCACGGGAGAGAACCAGTGACCCCGACGACGGTCCTCACCATCGCTGGCTCGGACTCCGGCGCCGGCGCCGGCATCCAGGCCGACCTCAAGGTCTTCGCCGCCCTCGGCGCGTACGGCACCAGCGTGGTCACGGCCGTCACCGCACAGAACACCCGGGGCGTCGACGCCGTGCTGCCGTTGCCCCCGCGCACGGTCACCGAGCAGCTCGACAGCGTGCTCGGCGACTTCCGCGTCCGGGCGGTGAAGACCGGAATGCTCGGCACCCCGGCGGTCGCCGACGCCGTGGCCGAGGCGGCGAAGGCGGGCCGGCTGCCGTACCTGGTCGTCGACCCGGTGCTGGTCGCCACCAGTGGACACCCGCTCGGCGTGGTGGAGGCGGTCGAGCGGCTGCTGCCGTACGCGGAGGTGGCGACGCCGAACTGCGCGGAGGCCGCCGCCCTCACCGGACGCCCGGTGACCACGGTCGAGGAGATGGCGGTCGCCGCCGAGGCGATCGCCGCCGGCGGCCCGGCGCACGTGGTGGTGACCGGCGGTGACGTGGACGCCGGCGGCGAGTCGGTCGACGTGCTGTGCGGCGGCGGGACGACAATCCTGCTGCGCGCGCCCCGGGTGCGGACCCGGCACACCCACGGCACCGGCTGCTCGTTCTCGGCGGCGATCGCCGTCCGGCTGGCGGCGGGCGACCCGGTGCCGGTCGCGGTCGCCGCCGCCAAGGAGTACGTCACCCGCGCGCTGACCGGCGCGCGGGACTGGGAACTGGGCGCGGGACGCGGCCCGCTGGACCACTTCGGCTGGTCCTGTTGACCATCAGGGAGGCTGTCATGCAGGCACGTCGCAAGGTCTACGTCGAGGGGTCACGGCCGGACGTCCGGGTGCCGTTCGCCGAGGTGGAGCTGACCGGGGACAACCCGCCGCTGCGCCTCTACGACACCTCCGGCCCGGGCTCCGATCCGGAGGTGGGGCTGCCGCCGCTACGCGGCGGGTGGATCGCCGAGCGCGGTGACGTGGCCCCGGCGCGCGGTGCGGGCACGCCGTTGGCCGGGACGGACGGGAAGCGGCCCACCCAGCTCGCGTACGCCCGCGCCGGGGTCGTCACGCCGGAGATGGAATTCGTGTCGATCCGGGAGGGGATGGCCCCGGAGTTCGTCCGGGACGAGATCGCCGCCGGTCGGGCGGTGCTGCCGCTCAACGTCAACCACCCCGAGTGCGAGCCGGCGATCATCGGCAAGGCGTTCCTGGTGAAGGTGAACGCCAACATCGGCACCTCCGCGGTCACCTCGTCGGTCGCGGAGGAGGTGGAGAAGCTGACCTGGGCGACCCGGTGGGGCGCCGACACCGTGATGGACCTGTCCACCGGCAAGCGGATCCACGAGACCCGCGAGGCCATCGTGCGCAACTCGCCGGTGCCGATCGGGACCGTACCGATCTACCAGGCACTGGAGAAGGTCGGCGGCGACCCGGTGAAGCTGAGCTGGGAGGTGTTCCGGGAGACCGTCGTCGAGCAGGCCGAGCAGGGCGTCGACTACATGACCGTGCACGCCGGGGTGCTGCTGCCGTACGTGCCGCTGGCGGTGGACCGGGTGACCGGGATCGTCTCCCGGGGCGGGTCGATCATGGCGGCCTGGTGCCTGGCGCACCACGAGGAGAACTTCCTCTACACCAACTTCCGGGAGCTGTGCGAGATCCTGGCGCGGTACGACGTCACGTTCTCCCTCGGCGACGGGCTGCGGCCCGGGTCGATCGCGGACGCCAACGACGAGGCCCAGTTCGCCGAGCTGCGGACCCTCGGCGAGCTGACGACGATCGCCTGGGAGTACGACGTGCAGGTGATGATCGAGGGTCCGGGCCACGTCCCGATGCACAAGATCAAGGAGAACGTGGACCTCCAGCAGGAGTGGTGCCACGAGGCGCCGTTCTACACGCTCGGCCCGCTCACCACCGACATCGCCCCCGCGTACGACCACATCACCTCGGCCATCGGCGCGGCGATGATCGGTATGTTCGGCACCGCGATGCTCTGCTACGTCACCCCGAAGGAGCACCTCGGGCTGCCGGACCGGGACGACGTGAAGGCGGGCGTGATCGCGTACAAGATCGCGGCGCACGCGGCCGACCTGGCCAAGGGCCACCCCGGCGCACAGGCCTGGGACGACGCGCTGTCCAAGGCCCGGTTCGAGTTCCGCTGGTCCGATCAGTTCAACCTCTCGCTGGACCCGGAGACCGCCCGGTCGTACCACGACGCGACGCTGCCGGCCGAGCCGGCGAAGACGGCGCACTTCTGCTCGATGTGCGGGCCGAAGTTCTGCTCCATGAAGATCACCCAGGAGCTGAAGGACTACGCCGCGCGCGGCATGCAGGACAAGTCGGCGGAGTTCCTCTCCTCCGGCGGCCGGGTGTACCTGCCGATGGCCTGACCCTGAAACGACGCCGGTCCGGCGACGGCGGGTGCCGTCGCCGGACCGCTGTGCTTCCTCAGTCCCGGTGGTGCCGGCCGCTGGACCGCAGCGAGCGGCGGCCGCTCTCCGTCTCCGGCTCGTTGTCGGCCAGCGGGCGGCTCAGGCCGGCGACCCAGTCGACGTACTCCTCGTCCTGCGCGGCGAGCGGCTCCGCCTCCGGGTTCTCGGCCGGCGGTTCGGCCCCGCGCGCCTTGTTTCGGCGGAACAGGCTCCGCTTCGGCCGGGACCGGTCGGCCGCCGGCTCCGGCTCGACCTCCGACGACGGCTCGGCCCCGCGAGGTTGGGCACCGGGCATCTCGGCGGCGGGCAGGTCGGTCGCCCGGCTCGCCGTACGGGGGGTGCCGGGCCGGGAGTCGTCCGCGTCCCAGCGGAAGGTGACCGGCTTCGGCTCCTCCTCCGGACCGTGATCCGGGAAGGGCAGGTCGGCGCGGGGCGGCGCCGGCGCGGGGCGGGGCGCGGTGAAGGCGTTCCAGCTCGCCGCGCTGTTCAGGTCGGGCAGTTGGTGCCGGGGGCGGGGCGCCGGCTCGTTGGCGGCGGCGGAAGGGGCACCGGTGGGCGGGATGTGGCGCGCCGGGATGCCGTCCGCGCCCGACGCCCGTATGCCGGGCCGGGGAACCGGCGCGTCGCGGACGTCGTCCCTGTTGGACCCGGCCGCGGGGTACTCGGAGCGGGCCGAGTCGAGCGATGCCGGGTCGGACCGTGCCGGTTCGGACGCTGCCGGGTCGAACCGTGCCGGGTCGAGCGGTCCCGGGTCGAGCCTGGCGGGGTCGAGTTCCGGCCGGTCGAGGCGGTTCCGGTCGAGCGCCTGGTCGAGTCCGGGCCGGTCGAGCCTGGGCTGGTCGGGCGCGCGCTCAGGGTCGGCGGCCGGGGCGGTGTCCGCGCCGGAACGGGCGGCGGCGCCGAG
>NZ_JAEVHN010000152.1:0-11454 GCF_016803375.1 Micromonospora sp. 4G55 | reverse complement strand
CCGGGCGGGTCGGGGTGGGTTGGTGGGCGGGCGGCGACGTCGGGTGGCGAGGCAGCCACAGCAGGACGTCGGTGACGGTGCGGGGTACGGCGCGTCGGTGCGGTTGCGTCATCGGGCGGTACCTCCCAGGGGGCGGTGTCGGCTCGGGTGGCCGCCACCTCGGCCAGCGGTGTGGGGATGCCGCTGTCGGGTTCGTCGGGGTGGCGACCGCGAGCAGTGACGCTCGACTCTCCCTATAGATCAAGTCGTCGGTCACTGGCCGGGGTAGGGGTGTTCGGCGGTGGTGGGGTCGAGGTCGCCGGGGTTGGCGTCGTCGCGTTCGCGTCCGTCCCACTCGATGTGCACGTCGAGGTCGGCGCCGGTGAGTGTGGTCTCGACGGCGGCTTCGGCGGTGTCGAAGGCGTTCTCGCGGCTGGTCGCGGTGACCTCGATGAGGATGGGCAGGGTGAGGCGGACCTGCCAGCGGCGCGGTAGCAGCGGCAGGTCCACGGCGTGTAGGACCCGGTTGGCGGCGTCGACGTCGATGTCGTGCTCGGCGACGGCGTCGCGCAGCGCACTCCAGACGTGGGCGCGAGCCGCGTCGACGGGTCGGTGAGTTCGACCGCTGGCGGCTGTGGCGCGACGGGCTGGTGATCGCGCACGTAGGCCTGGACCTGAGCGGCGGTGTGGGTCAGCCATCCCAATGGGGCGGGCTGGGTGGGATGGAAGGCGTCCCAGGCGTGACGCAGAACGGATTCCAGGGTCGGCGGTGCGGCGGTGGTCGCCGTCGGTTCGATCATCGGGATACCTCATGTCTCGGGTAGGGGCCGGCCCCGCTGCCCGTTTGCGGGCGGCGGGGCACGGCGCGGCGGTGTCCTGGTCAGGGCGTGGTCTTGGTGGCGCCGTCGGGTTGGCCGGCGGCGCTGGTGACGTCGCAGGTTGTGACCAGGGCGCTGTCGGTGCTGATGAGGGCCTGGCAGGTGCGCCTGAGGGCGGCGGTGGCCTTGTCGCGCTGAGCGAGGGCGGTGGTGAGGGCGCCGGCGATCCGGTCGAGGCGTTCGCGCAGGGTCAGGACGGTGTCGGCGCCTGCGCTGTTGTGCACGTCGCAGAGCAGGTTCGCGGCGTCGGTCAGGGCGGTGATCTGTGCCTGGGTGGCAGCGATGATGCCGGCCTGCGACAGCAGCGCGCACACCTCGTCGGGTTGCTGCGCGCATGCCTCGGCGAGTTCGTCCAGGGCGAGGGCGTAGCCCTGGTGTTGCAGGAGTCGGTGCAGGACGTCGAGGTGGGGTTCAGACACGGTGTTCTCCAGGAGGGCTGGCGCGGGTCAGGGCGTGTGCGGGCCGGGATTGGGCCACCGGTCGAGCACGGACGGGGGCAGTCCGGCGCGGAGGGCTTGGTCGATGAGCTGCGCGAGGGTGTAGGTGGGATCGGCGGTCAGGGCCCGGTCGAGGGCGACGGAGGCGAGTGCGCCTTCGCCGCGGCGCCAGGCGGCGAAGGCGAGCAGGGTGGCGGGTGGGGCCGCGAGGGGCGGGTGGACGCGGCGGGTGATGTCGGCCCATAGGGCGGTGTGCCAGGGCAGCGAGTCGGTGGCCAGCCAGGCGGCGTCGCGGACGGCGGGGATGGGTAGCAGGACGGTGAGCCAGGCCAGTTCGTCGTCGGTGAGGACCTGCTCGTCGGCGTAGCGGGCGAACGTGGCCTGGACGGCCTGTTCGCCTGCGCGGATCAGCCCGTCGGGGCCCTCGCTGATGGTGAGGACGCGGCGGCGGGCGCGGGCTCGCGCGGTGGCGCGGGTGACCGTGGCGCGGGTGCGCCCGGTGGCGGGGGCGATGCTAGCGACGAGGGCGGCCCGATCGGGCAGGGCGTGACAGCCGGCGACGATCGCGTGCATGGTCACGTCGCTGCGGTGCGGGTCGAAGGGCACCCCGTCGGCGGGGCAGCAGGCGGGTTCGGAGCACAGGTAGGAGAAGTAGCGGCCGTCGGTGACCCGCAGGGCGTCGAGCACGTCGAGGCCGGCGGCGGTCAGCTGCCCGGTGACGGTGTCCATGACCGGGGTGACGGCGGCGGCTGGCCCGTAGCCGACCGTGATGGCGCGGGTGGCTGCCGCGTTGCGCAGCAGGCGGATCTGCGACGGCTCAATCTGCTCGGCCCAGTCGGTGACGTCGCCGGGTGCGGGCAGGTCGGTGCGGCTGGCGACGACGACCCGGGGGCCGGCGATGCCGACGAGCACGAGGCTGTCGGTGGGATGGAAGCCGAGCAGGTACGGCACGGCGGTGAGCAGGTCGGCGGGTGAGGCGAGCGATAGGCGCTTGTTCGAGTGGCTCACGCTTGTCTCCCAAGGTGTCGATGTGAGTCCCGGGCACGGCCGACCGGCCGTGCCCGGGGTGCGCTGAGGTGCGCAGGTGGCCGGGCGACCGGCGGTAGCGGTGCAGGAAGGAACCTCGGCTTGATGCCGGTTACGGCGATGCGCGGAGGTGTGGTGCCCGGTGCGTCAGGCCGGGGCAGGCCGACCGCGGATCGGTTGGCCGCAAAAGGTCAGGCGCGCTCGAGGGCGGTGACGGCGGCGTCGGCGATGTGGCCGATGGCCTGCACCGGGTCGGCCACCAGCAGCGTGGTGGTGTCGGTGAAGGTGTGCCCGTCCAGGTCGGCGGGGCGTAGCCACAACACGGCGCAGCCCGCTCGGTGCAGGGTGGTGACGAGTCGTTGGGCGGGGTCGATGTCGGGCAGGTCGCCGTCGGAGACGACGGCGAGCATTCGCAGCCGCCCGGGCTGGCGCAGGTGCAGGACCTCATCGGCGAGTTTCACCGCGTCGGTGAAGGCGCTGCTGCCGCCGTAGGCGTGCAGTTCCAACACCTGGGTGGGGCGTTGGCGGGGTGCGACGAGCAGCGTCGGGCTGCTGCCGAAGGCGATGGTGGCGGTGACGGCGTCGATGCTGCGGGCGGCGTAGGCGAGGATCCACCCGGCCGACGACATGGGTGCGGCGTAGGGGTGCATCGAGTAGGAGGCGTCGACGATGACGCCCAGGTGCAGGGTCGGCTTCGGCGGCGGCGACTGTGTGCTGCGCTGCCACGGTGTGGCGGTGGGGATGGCACCGGCGGCGATCTGCGCCTGGGCGGTGATGGCGTGGCGGGTGCGCAGCCGGCCCGGCGGCACCGGGCTGGGCCGGGTGTCTGGTTCGGGCTGGTGGGTGCGGGCGCGGGCCAGCCGGGCGGCGAGGGTGCGGGCGGCGGCGCGTTCGGCGTCGGTGGGGTCGCGGCGGCTCCAGGTCGCGGGCGGGGAGTGCCGGGCGGTGATCTGCTGGTCGCGGTACTCCGCCGGGGTCAGGCCGGCGGTGTGAGCGAGGTAGTCGGTGAGCGCCTGGGCGAGAAGGCCGGTGAACACGGCAGGGTCCGCAGTGGGTACGTGCGGTCGGCGGTGGGGGTCGATGTCGAGGATGCGGCACCACCGCCACGCCAGGTCGATCATCGTGTCGGCGTCGGTGTCGTCGGTGCTGTGGGCTTGCCGCCACAGGTCGCGTAGTTGCAGGAGCCGCTTGCGGCCGAGGACCGTGGTGACGGCGGTACGGACTCCCTTGATGTCCTTGGCGGTGATGATCCGGGCGTCGACCCGGGCGAGGAGCAGCCCGGCGAGGTGCGCGGCGTGCCAGGGGTCGTCGGCGGGGGCGTCGTCGGCGCTGATCAGGGTGGTGACGGTGTGGCGCAGCCACCGGCGGTCGCCGCGCCGGCGGGTGCGCTGCCGGTACTCGATGCGGGACTCCTCGAGGACCTCGGTGACCGCGGCGACGATCGGTGGGGTGCCGGGTGGGGTGCGCCAGCGGCTGTGGGCGGCGTGCGCGGCTTCGTGGACGAGGAGTCCGTAGGCGGTGGGCACCAGGCGCTTGTGGCCGGCGCGTCGGGGGTTGGCGATGTCAGGGCTGCCGATGTGGGTGGCGTCGACTTCGATGCGACACGTGTCGGGGTAGAAGCAGGCGGGGGCGCCGCCGCCTGCGCCCGGCGCGACGCTGACCGTCAGGTCGGTGCGGCCGGTCAAGACGGGGATGTGCCGGGTCCACGCGGTGCTCCAGTCCTGCCAGTCCGGGTCGCCGGTCGCAGGGGCGGTGCCGGCCTGCAGGTGAGTTCGGGGATGGGGCATCAGGTTCTCCTTCCAGGGGTTAGCGCTGCTTGCCGAGGGTCAGCGCGGTGATCTCGCTGCCGAAGTGCTGCCGCAGGGCGGCGGTGACCGCCTCGCGGTCGTCTTCGGGGGCGCGGCCGGCGAGGTTCGCCACCGCGGCGGGCAGGCCGAGGGTCTTGCGGACGCGGGCGAAGCCGAGCAGCTCGCGCAGCTGCGGTGCCCACGACAGCCGCCCGGCGGCGAGGTCGGCGTTGAGAGCGATGGCGGCTTGCACGGCGGGGGCGGGGACGCCGAGGTGGCGGGCGAGGTCCCAGTCCGTGGTGACCTCGATGTGCACGTCGAAGCGGGACGCGAGCGCCTCGGTCAAGATGGCGCCGTGTACGCCGGGGTTGTGCCCGGCGATGACGTAGAACCCGTCGACGGCGTCGACGCGTTCGTTGCGGTAGCCGGGGATGGTGATCACGCGGCGGCCGTCCATGGCGGGGTAGAGCACGGCGAGGACCTTCGGCGCGATGAGGGTGGCGTCGTCGACCAGCAGCGCCCGCCCCTCGCGCATCGCGGTGACGAGGGGCCCTTAGACGAATTCGAAGCCGCCGTCCGGGAGGGGGATGAAGTTGCCGAGGGAGTCCTCCACGACGGTGTCGCCGGTGCCGGCAACGGTGAGCAGGTCAGGAAACGCGGCTTCCACCAGGGCGGTCTTGCCGGTACCTGGCGGGCCGTAGAGCAACACGGGGATACGCTTTTCACGTAGCCGGCGCAGCACGTCCACATCGGTGGCGCCCGCGAGTTTGCGCGGGAAGTACAGGTCACCGTTGGGGCGGGTGACTGGCTGCCGTCGACCTGCCCCGCGGCCACTGCGGGGTGTACGCGGGGCAGGCGGCGGCATCGCCCCGGCGGCGTCGATGCCCGCCTGTGTGATCTGGAAGCGGTGCGGGCCGGTGTAGTGGGTGGCGTAGCCGGCGGCGGCCATCTTCTTCAACGCTTCGAACACCGCGCCGGTGGAGCGGGCCGCGATGGCGGTAGTGATTTCGCCGACCTTGAGCCACTGGTCGGGTTGGTTGGCGAGGTAGGCGGCGACCTGCCGGTAGAGGTAGCCGGGCCGGCGTCCGTCTGTGGCGGTCGGAGGGATGTCGTTCGTGGCGGGCGTGGTCGCAGGGTCCATGCGGGCCTCCTGTCGTAGGGGTCGGGCCCGCGCACCCGTTTCCGGTGCGCGGGCGGTGATGGTGTCCGCGCGGCGGAGACGGGCAGTGGCGGGCCGAGCCCTGTGGCAGGGACGGGCCAGCAACGTCCGTGAGGTGCTCATGGCACAGCCGGATGGGCTGCGGGTGGACGGTGTCGCCGCCACCGGGCGGGTGGGCGACGACAAGGAACGCACCCGCCCGCGCCATCGATCAAGTCGACCGGGAACGTGGTGCGCGGGGGCTTAGCTGCGGCGGAGGGTGACCTCGCTGCGGGGGCGGCGGGAGATCTGCACGGTCAGGCCGAACACGCTGCCGTCGGACAACTCGATCCACACACCCCGGTCGAGGGTCAGCACGCCGGCGTCGCGGTAGACGCGGGCCGAGGTGATGGTCACCGGGGCGCCGTCGTCGTGGGTGAGCTGGGGCAGGTCGGCGTCGTCGCAGAGCTGGTCCAGGTCGGCGCTGGTGAGCAGGTGCCGCACCAGGGCCTGCAGGATCTCCTCGTGCGCGTACTCACCGAACTCGTCGTCGCGGTCATCGAGCATGGTGGGTCCTTCCTTTGGTCAGTAGGTCATTGGTGGAGGGGTTCGGTTAGTCCTCGGGCGTCGGCTGGCTGACTGGGTTGGGGATGTCACCGGCGATGCGGTCGCAGTCGTAGGGGTGAACGGCAATCCAGGTCCAGGCGCGGCCCATGACCGTGTACCGGCCCTGCGCGTCCGGGGCGATGCGGTGCACCGCCGCCGGGTCGCCGTGGATGACGGTCTCGTCGACGGCGATGACATCGCCGTCGAAGCGCATCCGCGCGAGGGAGTCGTCCAGCAGCCGCTCCCGCCGCGCCTCAGGGACGTCCTCTTCAGCGAGGGCCTGCCGGTAGCGGTCGCGGGCGGCCTGCTGGTCGGCGACGATCGCTTCCGCCACCTGGCGGGTGCAGGTGAACACCGCCCACCCGTTCCACGTGTCGACCAGGGTCCCGACGAATCCGACCGGGATGCGCATCTCCCCGTCGGCGTTCGGCGTCCACGCCCAGTTCCCGGCAAAGACGCCCGGCCCGCCCAGGCGCACCCGGTCCGGGTGCAGGTGGCTGAGGTCCCGGTCGTCGCCGGTGGGGGACAAAATGATGCGGCACTGTCGGGCCACCTCGTCGGTGACCGCCTGGTCGAAGCCGTCGCACCACGCCCACCGCGTCTGGTCGCAGCGGGCGGCGGTCAGGTCCTCCCACGGCGGCGCGCCGGCCGCAGCGGCCTCGGCGTACCGGTCCCGATCCTGATCGAGGCAGTACCGGTCGGCGGCGGGAAGCCCGTCGAGCACCGCCGGGTCCCCGTCGTCGATCCCGGCGAGGATCCGCCGCGCGGGGCCGGCGGCGTTGCCCGCAGCCCGACCGCCGAGGACGTCCTGCACCCACCACTGCGCCGCTGAACGTCCGGCCGCGGCGCCGGCTATGCGCAGCGCGTCGAGCACCTGCTGCCAACCCGCGTCGCTGCTCTCGTGGCCGGTGAGGGCACGGACGCGTTCACCGGCGTCGCGCCCGCCGGGTGGTCGGTAGGTCATCGCCGCGTCACCTGGGCGGACAGGAGCTGCCACGACCAGCCGGGCACCGGCACGTCAAGCAGCAGCAACCCGTCAGCGTCGCGGCGAAGCCGGTAGGGCCGCTCGCCGTGGCTGCCGGGCATGACCAGGTCGAACTGCGGGCCCACCGGGCGCAGCCACGGCGCCTGCCGCCCCGCCTGCAAAGTTGTGGGGGCGGTGGCGGCGGTGATCGCGCCGGCGGTGGCGTCGCTGAACCGCAGGACCGTCGCCGTGCCCAGGTGCGGGGCCAGGCAGATCTCGGCGTCCAGGCCGGTGCGGGCGTCCGGCAGCCACAGGCGACACCCGTGCCAGCGGTGCCCGTGCGTGCGATAGCCGCCGCAGCCCAACACCCGCGCGTCCGAATCCGGGTCGAGCAGGCGCCCGCCCGAGTCCGGGTCGAGCAGGTGTCGGCTGTGGCGCAGCCAGCGACCGTGACAGGTCGCCTCGTACACCACGACGGTGTCGGTGGCGACGTCGATCAGGTACATCCATTCGAGGTAGCCCGCGATCGGGTCGTCGACCCGGCCGCGGCGGATCCCGTCCTGCAGGCCGGCGGTGACGCCGACGCCAGGAACCGGCCGCTGCCCGCCGCGTCCAGGGTGGCGGGGGTAGTCGAGGGTGAGCCAGTCGTGGCGCAGCAGCGCCTCGCCCGTGGCGAGGGTGCGCCGGTCGAAGGTGTGCCGCCAGATGCGCCGCAGCTGCGGCAGCATCTGCGCGGGGTCACCGCCCCAGTGCAACCAGCGCACGGCGTAGGCGCCACCGGAAGCGGTGACACCGATCAGGGTGGAGCAACTCACGATGAAACCTCCATCAAACGATGTGAGAACCCCCGGGCCGGCGGGTTCGGGGGCGACAGGAAGCGGCTGGCCTGCCTGGGGTGCGGGTCAGGCGACGATGCGGCGGACGGCGGCGAGCTGGCTGGCCCACGCCGACAGGCGGCTGATCTTGACGACGTCGCCGGAGTGTGGGGCCTGCACGATCAGCCCGTCACCGAGGTACAGGCCGACGTGGCCGGGCCGGGCGGGGCTGCCGCGGCTGCCGGGGATGAACAGCAGGTCCCCCGCGCGCAGGTCCCGGTGGTCGGGGACCGGCTGGCCTGCGTGGACTTGTTCGCTGGTGGTGCGGGGCAGGTCGATGCCGGCGGAGCGGTAGGCCTGCTGCACCAGGGAGGAGCAGTCGCACTGGCGCGCCGGGATGCCGGAGTGCGGTGCGGTGCAGTCCCCGCCGAAGGTGTAGGGGGTGCCGCGCTGGGCGAGGGCCCAGCCGATCGCCGTCGCGATCGGCCGCGCGGTGCCCGGTGGCAGCGTGAACTGATCCGGTAGGGGAACTTGCTCGCCGCCGAGCTGGCCGTCGCCGGCGTCGAACAGGCACAGCGGGTTGCTCATCGCCTGCTCCAGCTCGGGCGCGACCGGGCCGGCCGCCGTGCCGCCGGTGAGGACGCGGACCAGGGCGATTGCCTCGTGCTCCCACTTCGCGTACGCGCCGGGGTAGGCGGATCGCTGCACCGCCTGGGCGGCGTCGGTCAGCGCCATGGCCTGCCACCCGTCGACGGCCAGCAGCGCCTGGTAGAACCGGCTGGCGGCGTAGCGGGGGTCCCGGAGTTCGGTGGGGGTGCCCCACCCTTGGGAGGGGCGCTGCTGGAACAGCCCGACCGAGTCGTGGTCCCCGCCGGGCAGGTTGCGCAGCGTGGACTCCTGCATTGCGGTGGCCAGGGCGATGATCCACCCGCGCGGCGGGACCTTCAGGTCTGCGCCGACGGCGACGATCACCGCGGCGTGGGCCGTCTGCTCGCTGGTCCACCCGACGGCGGCGGCAACGGGTGGGGAGACGGTGATGCCCGCCGGCAGAGGCTGTCCGTCGGCCGTAGCGCGGTAGCAGGCGACCGAGGCGGTGCCGCCGCCGGTGAACAGCGCCCCGATCCCGGCCGCGCACAGCAGGAGCAGGGCCACCACAGCGGCGGCTACGGCGCCGAGCGCCCGGGCGGTCACAGCGGTGTCCCCGGCGCCGACACCAGCGCGCAGGGTGCCGTCGCGGTCGTGCCCGAAGCGGGTCTGCGTGCCGGGTCCGGGCCGGCAGAGGGGCTGACGCAGTCGCGGAGCCGGTAGCGGGCCAGGTGGTGCCCGTCGTCGGTGTGCACGGCGACCGTGTCGGTCGCCGGGTCGAGAAGGTAGATCCACTGCGCGTCGAGGTGCCCGGCCCGGCACAGGGGGAACACGGTGACCGGCTCCGGCGTGTCCACGGCACAGTCCGGGTCGGCGTCGGTCAGGGGGATGCCGACGCCCGGCACGGGGTGCTGCCCCATCCCGGACACGGTGTTGGCGGTGGTGGCGGGGTCGAGGTACTCCCAGTCGCGGGTGAGTACGGCGCCGATCAGTGCCTGGGTGTCGCGGTGGACGTGCGCGGCCCAGATGGTGGCGAGGGTGGGCACGACAACGCCGGGGTGGCCGTTGACGAGCACGAACCGGGCGTGTACAAGGTGCGGGTTCGCCGGGTCTGTGGTGCCGACGAAGCAGGAGGTGTTCACGAGACAGGACTCCTTACGGGGATGGCGTTTTCCGCGATGTCGGATGCGAGCTGGTGGCGGCGCCGCAGGGGCCGTGACGATCGGCGCGGTGGCAGGCCCGTGATCGGCGGGTGCGGGTTCGTGCCGTGGTTGCGTGCAGGTGCGGCTGTGGCAGCGCCGCGTCGTGGCAGGCGCTTCGGCCGTGCGGCGGTAGGCGCGGGGGCGCCTTCGGGTGCCCGCTCCTGGGCCCTTTGAGGGCGGGGCCTGCTGGCGGTGGCGATGCCGGGGGGTTGTTACGGCTGGTCGTGCTTGGTGGTGGGCGGCCAGGGGGCGGGCTTGGCGCGCCAGCCGAAGATCGGGTCGGTGGTCTCGACCGATCCGCAGCGGGTGCAGCGGACGTAGGTGTCCTCGCCGTAGCCGGCCATGGACGGCACCTCGTCGCCGACGACCTCGTTGACCGCCCCGCACACCCGGCAGCGGATCGACGCACCGTCGGGCCCGCACACGCCGAAGATCGGCTCGTCGTCGTCGGCGTCCGGTGGCACCTGCGGGCCGGTCATGCCCGTGTCCGGGCGGGCGCCACCCTGCAGGTGTCCGGCGGTGGCGGCCAGCAGCGCGGTCAGCCCGCAGTAGGTGGCGGGAAGGTCCTGCGCGTCTGGTCGGTCATCGACGAGCAGCACGGGGTGGTCCTCGCCGCGCGGGCGGGTGAGCTGGTAGATGCGGCCGTCGATGTCGACCGCGTCGATGCGGCGGGCCTGCCGCGGCTGACCGCCGTTGGTGAGGATGTCGTCGTAGCAGGTGGCCCAGGCCAGCAGACGCGCGTCGGGCGCGGTCGCCCGGATCAGCCCGAGGATGGTGTCGAGGGTGGCCCGGTAGGGCGTGGGCGTGTGCGGGTCGCGAAGGCCGGCGGCGAGGCCGTGCAGCAGCGCGGGCAGGCCGGTCGGTTCGGTGAGCAGGTCGTCGCGGCGCGGCGGGAACTCCAGGCTGCGCATCTCGCGCATGGATGACGGCCCGCCGGTGTGCAGGGGCCGGTCGTGGATGAGCAGCAGCGTCGCGGGCTGGCCCCAGCCCAGCGCGTCGGCGTCGGCGTCGACGGCCAGGAGGCAACCGGCGAGGGTGCGTACAGCGGGGATGGACAACACGGGGATCTCCCTTGTCAGGGGCAGGAAAGGGAAGGACCCCGCAGCCGGCGGCTGCGGGGTCCATTCGGGTGGGGGTGGCTCAAGCGGTGGTCGAGCCGGTGGGGCGCGCGGGATGGTCGGCACTGCCGGCCGGACGAACATGCACGCGGCTACCTGTTGATCGCCGCAGTCCATCGGTGTCGGAGCAGGCGGAGGGTCTTCGCCTGTCCGGAGGGGACGATTGCGGCGGCGGTCGGCGGGTGCCGGTCAGCGGTAGTGGCGGTCGCGGCTGCGCCGCTGCGGCGGCGTGCCGCGGGGGCAGTAGGCGCAAACGCCACCGCCGGAGCCTTTGGCCTGGTACATGGCGGTGTCGGCTTCGGCGAGCAGCTGTCGGGGGCTGGCGTGCGGGTCGCGGGTGTGGGTGTAGCCGACCGAGGCGGCGACGGGGATGTCGCCGGTGTCGAGGCGGATCGGGGCGGCGGCGATGACCTGCCAGGCGGCGTGGGCCGCGGCGGCGGTGTCGTCGTCATCGCCGGACACGAGCAGGGCGAACTCGTCGCCGGAGAGCCGTGCCGCTATCTGTACCGGGGTGGGCATGCTGGCCAGGAGCCGGCCGACCTGCTCCAGCAGGACGTTGCCGGTGTCGTGGCCGAAGGTGTCGTTGACGGCCTTGAACCGGTCGAGGTCGAGCAGCACCACCCCGACCGGCGTGCGGTCGGCGAGGGCGGCGCGTAGACGGGTGAGGAACAGCCGCCGGTTGGGCAGGCCGGTGATCTCGTCGTGGCTGGCCTCGTACCGGGCCGCCTGGAGGGCTTGCTGCTGCCACCAGAGCAGGGCACCGGCGAGGAAAAGGCCGGCGAGGATCCCGCCGGCGGCGATAGCGGTCGTGTGCAGGATGGGAGACACTCGTGTCGCTCCTGTGCGACTCGCGGTCGCACGATCCAAGTGGACGCACCAGGGAGGATCAGGAGGTTCGTCTGATGGTGTAGTTCCGGGC
>NZ_JAEVHN010000151.1:0-11559 GCF_016803375.1 Micromonospora sp. 4G55 | reverse complement strand
AATAGCCACGCTTTCTCGGAAAGTGCGGGCGCGGCATGGCCGTGGGGGTTAGTTGCATACATAGCGATGTGAGCATAGATTGGGTTCGGGCCGGCGGGGCGACGGAGGGTGTGGGCGTGGGCGCAGGTCATGACCACCACGGGTCGGTCTCGAACGCGGCGCACCGGCACCGGGGGCGGCTCTGGGCGGCCTTCGCGTTGCTCGCCGCGCTGATGGTGGTCGAGGCGGTCACCGCGTTCGGCACCGGCTCGCTGGCCCTGCTCTCCGACGCCGGGCACATGTTCACCGACGTGCTCGGCATCGGCATGGCGCTGGCCGCCATCACCGCCACCCGGCACGGCGACCGGGACCCGCAGCGCACCTTCGGGCTCTACCGGCTCGAGGTGCTGGCCGCGCTCGCCAACGCCGCCCTGCTCAGCGGGGTGGCGATCTACGTGCTGATCGAGGCGGTCCGCCGGTTCGGCGACCCGCCGGAGGTGCGGACCGGGCCGATGCTGGCGGTGGCGGTGCTCGGCCTGCTGGCCAACCTCGTCGCGTTCGCGCTGCTGCGCGAGGGGGCGCGGGAGAGCATCAACCTGCGCGGGGCGTACCTGGAGGTGCTCGGCGACCTGCTCGGCTCGCTGGGCGTGATCGGGGCCGCGCTGCTCATCGCCGGCACCGGCTGGTGGTGGGCCGACCCGGCGGTGGCGGTCGCGATCGGCCTGTTCATCCTTCCCCGCACCTGGCGGCTCGGCCGCGCGGCGGTGCGCATCCTGGTCCAGGCCGCCCCGGAGCATCTCCAGGTGACCGCCGTGCACGACCGGCTGACCGCCGTCCCCGGCGTCGCCGAGGTGCACGACCTGCACGTCTGGACGCTCACCTCCGGCATGGAGGTCGCCTCCGCCCACCTCACCATGGTCCCCGGCGCCGAGGTCGGCACGGTGCTCGCCGCCGCCCGCACCGCCCTGCACGAGGACTTCCACATCGAGCACGCCACCCTCCAGATCGAGCCGGGGGCCGCCCCCGGCGCCTGTGGGCAGGTCGAGTGGTGACAAAATCGGACACCTATTGTCCGGTTGTGCCACCTACACCACGATTCACTCCAGTACCCTCAGTCACGAAACGGGCGGGTGTCACACCCGTACCGGTAGGCTCGGTCCCGGCCTCCGCCAGGCGGCACCCTCCGGTGCCGGCGGTGGCCGTCGCCTAATCGCCTGCCAGGGCGAGCCGGGGAACCATGTTCGTGGGGTGCATCCGCGTCAGCGGTAGGGATCTTCCGTCCCGAACCCGTCAGCTAACCCGGTCGGCGGCTGACGGAAGGACATGTGCATGCACGTACGACGTACCACCGCACGGCTGGTGGCCGCGGTCGTCGCGACGCTCGCCCTCGGGGTGTCGTCCGCGCCGGTCCCGGCGACGGCCGCTCCCCCCGCCACCGGGCTCGCCGCCGCCCCCGGCAACGACGAGGAGGGCGGCACCCCGGCACTGCGCGCCCAGCTCGACGCAGCCAGCAAGGGCTGGATCGACGCCAAGGCCGCGCTGGAACGCTCCACCAAGCGGCAGCAGGAACTCAACAACCAGCTCAAGACGATGGAGTCGGAGCTGACCGTCCGGCAGGGCAAGGTCGGCGAGATCGCCGGCGTGGCGTACCGGACCGGGCGACTCGGGCCGGTGTCGGCGCTGCTCAACAGCTCCAGCCCGGAAGGCTTCCTGGACCGGGCGGCGGCGCTGGAGACGGTGGCTTCCAACGAGGACCGGGAGCTGCGCAACCTGATCCGGACCCGCGACGAGGCCACCCGCACCCGGGGCGCGCTCGACAAGGAGCTCGTCGAGCAGCGCAAGCAGGTCGCGGTGATGGCCAAGCGCAAGCAGCAGGCCGAACGGGCCCTGGCGGTGGCCGCCGCCGACAAGCCCGCCGCCAGCGCCGGCGGCGGCTCCAACGCGGGGACCTCCACCGCCAACGCCAAGGCGGCGCCGCGCAACCCCGACGGCTCCTGGCCGTCGGAGTCGTGCAGCGTCAACGACCCCACCCCGGCCAACGGCTGCATCACCCCGCGCATGCTCAACGCGCTGCAGCAGGCTCAGGCGGCCGGCTTCACCCGGTACGTCTCCTGCTACCGCCCCAGCGGCTCCGGCGAGCACCCCAAGGGCCGGGCCTGCGACTTCGCGGCGCAGAAGAGCGGCTTCGGCGGCGACGCGACCGGCGGCGACAAGACGTACGGCAACAACCTGGCCGCGTACTTCATCCGCAACTCCGACCGGCTCGCCGTGCTCTACGTGATCTGGTACCGGCAGATCTGGCTGCCCAGCAGCGGGTGGAAGTCGTACAGCGGGGCCGGCGGGGACCCGTCCAGCGACCACACCAACCACGTGCACCTGTCGGTCTACTGACCGACCCGCGGCGGGGCCCGTCCGAGGCGGACGGGCCCCGTCGTACGCGCGTCGACGTACCCGGGATGTCGTCGACCGGCCCACGACGCAGCGCGACGGCCGGGCGAGCATCAAGGCATGACCCGACTCTCCCCCGACGGCCGCAAGACCCTGCTCACCCTGCACCTGGTGACCGCGCTGGGCTGGCTCGGCGCGGACCTCGTGCTGCTCACCCTCGGCATCGCCGGGCTGCGCGGCGCCGACCCGGAGGTGGTCTACCCGGCGGCGGCGCTGGTCGCGACCTGGCTCTTCGCGCCGCTGAGCGTGCTGGTCTGGGTGGTCGGCGTGACCAGCGCGCTGCTGACCCCCTGGGGACTGCTGCGCTGGCGTTGGGTGGTGGTCAAGCTGGTGCTCACCACGGTGATGATCGGCCTGGTGCTCTTCGCGCTGACGCCGAACCTGCGCGCCGCCGCCGGACCGGACGCCACCGCGCACCAGCGCATCGACGTGGTGGTCGCCCCCGCGGTCTCCACCGGCCTGCTGGTCACCATGACCGTGATCTCCACCTGGAAGCCGTGGGGCCGCAACCGCCGGGCTGTCCCGCCGCCCCGCCGGACGGCGGCACCCGCCGGCCGCCGCTGACTGGACCGGGGGGGGTCAGCTCGGGACCGGGCCGCCGTCGGCCTTCCGGTCCAGCACCGGGCCGAGCCGGCTGGCCAGGCCCAGGTGCGCGGCCCGGGCCTGGCGGAACGCGTACCCGAACAGCGGCGCCGGCGCGGAGAGGGTGATCTCCACGTCGATCCGCAGCACGTCGCCCTCCTCCTGGAGCCGGGTGTGGTTGCGCACGGTCGTGCCGGGCTGCTGCCGGGCCACCGTGACGATCTCGTCGTCGGAGACCACCAGGACGTCGGCCTGGTAGGTGACCGGGAACCGCAGCGGCCCCAGCTCCAGCCGGTCGGTGATGGCGTAGCTGGCCCGCGCGCCCGGACGGGTCGGCAGCCGGCGCACCCGGACGATCAGCGGATGCAGCTCCTCCTGCCGGGCGGGATCGCTCAACAGCGCCACCGCGTCCGCCCGTGAGCAGCGCGCCTGCACCGTGTAGCTGAACGACTCCCGCCGGACCACTCCACCCTCCACCCCTCGTCGGTCGCCCGATCGTCCCGTACGACGGCCGGGCTGGCAATCGCAGGCGGCATGACGGTGCCCCGGCGGGGAATCCGGCCGGCGACGGCCACGGGAGGCGGGGCATGGACGGGTACGACGGATGAGCGGGCACGTGATGGTCTTCGCTCCGACGCCACGGCTGACGGTGACCGTCGACCAGCCCAGCGACCAGCCGGAACTGCACCTGCACCCGGGCGGGCAGGGCGTCTGGCAGGCCCGGATGATCATGTCGCTGGGGGTGCCGGTGGTGCTCTGCACGACGCTCGGCGGCGAGCTCGGGCAGGTGCTGGAGCCGCTGCTGGCCACCGAGGGGGTGGACCTGCGGGTGGTGCGGCGCGACTCGTGCAGCGGCGGCTACGTGCACGACCGGCGCGACGGCACCCGGCACGAGATCGTCGACGTGGTCGGCGCGCCGCTGAGCCGGCACGAGCTGGACGAGCTCTACAACCTCTCGCTCGGTGAGGGGCTGCGGGCCCCGGTGAGCGTGCTCAGCGGCCCCAACGAACCCTCGCTCGTCCCGGCCGACCTCTACCGCCGCTTCGCCGCCGACCTGGGCGCCAACGGCGGCCGGGTGGTGGTGGACCTCGCCGGCGAGCACCTGACCGCCGTGCTGGCCAGCGGGGTGTTCTTCCTCAAGGTCAGCCACGAGGAGCTGATCGCCGACGGGCGGTCCACCGGCGCGGAGGAGGACGAACTCACCCGCGCCATGTACGACCTGCACGCCTCCGGCGCCGAGAACGTGGTGGTCAGCCGGGCCGACCGGCCGGCGCTCGCCCTGGTCGACGGGGAGGTGTTCGAGGTGGAGATGCCCCGGCTGGAGGCGGCCGACCCGCGCGGGGCCGGCGACTCGATGACCGCCGGGGTGGCGCCGTGGTCGCCGGCGGCGGCGACGTGCGTACCGCGATCCGCACCGGCGCGGCGGCCGGGGCGCTGAACGTCACCCGGCACGGGCTGGGCACCGGCCGGCTGGACACCATCGCCGGCCTGGTCGACCGGGTCCGCCTGGTGCCGGCCGGCAGCCGGCCGCAGGAGCGGACCACCCCGGACGAGCTGGCCGACCGGGCGGTGGACCGGTGACGCTGCGGGTGCTGGTCACCAACGACGACGGGATCGCCGCGCCGGGCATCCTGGCGCTGGCCCGGGCGGCGGCCGAGCGTGGCCTGGACGTGGTGGTGGCCGCTCCGCTGGAGGAGGCGAGCGGCACGAGCGCCTCGATGACCGCCGTGGAGCGGGAGGGGCACGTGGTGGTGCGCGACCATCCGCTGCCGGAGCTGCCCGGGGTGCCCGCGTACGGGGTCGGCGGGTCGCCCGGCTTCATCGCGCTGATCGCCGTGCACGGGGCCTTCGGGCCGCCGCCGACGGTGCTGCTCTCCGGGATCAACCGGGGCGCCAACGCCGGCCGGGCGGTGCTGCACTCCGGCACGGTCGGCGCGGCCTTCACCGCCGCCGCCAACGGCTGCCGCGCCATGGCCGTCTCGCTGGACGTGCTCTCCGTCGGCGAGGCCACCGCCGTCAGCGGCGGGGCCGCGGTCTCCGCCGCCGCCCGGGTACGCGACGCGGAGCGGCACTGGGACACCGCCGCCCGGGTGGCGCTGGACCTGCTGCCCCGGCTGACCGCCGGGCCGGTGGAGAGCGTGCTCAATGTCAACGCCCCGGACCTGCCGCACGGGCGGCTGCGCGGCGTGCGGCGGGGCACCCTGGCCAGCTTCGGCCAGGTGCAGATGACGGTGGCCGAGTCCGGGCACGGCTTCGTACGGACCTCGCTGGAGGAGCCGGGGCAGGCCGTGCAGCCCGGCACCGACCTGGCCCTGCTGGCCGCCGGGTACGCCTCCGTCACCGCCGTCCGGGCGGTCACCGAGGTCGCCGACGTGGACCTCTCCGGTCTGGGCGGCGACTGACCGCGCCACGTGGGGGCCGGCGGTGCCGGCGTCAGGCGCCGGGGAGGACCTCGGGGGTCGGGGCCGCATGGCCGGCGAAGTAGGGCTCCGGCGCGCCGAAGAGGCCGAGCAGGCCGGTGACCCAGAGCTGCCGGTGGACGAACCGGCTGGGCTCGGTGACCACCAGCTTGACGCCGCTCACCTCGGCCGTCTGGAACCCGGCCACCATGGCGCTGATGCCGACGGAGTCGATGAAGGTGACGAGTCGCATGTTCAGCTCGATCCGGGACGGACGGCCCTTCGCGAGCACCTCGGCGATCGCCTCACGCACCTCGTACGCGGTGTCGACGTCGATCTCCCCTCGCGGAGCGATCTCCATGACACCACCCGGCAGAACCGACTTCACGATCGACAGGCTCACGCGAGCACCTCCACTCGCCCGTCAACGGGCGCCTCATCAGTACGCGGGCCGCGACCGAGAGTATTCCTCCGACGGCCTCGGTCGCCACCCCCCGGGGTGAGCAATTCGCGGATCCGGACGGACCGGACCGTTTTCCCCCGAGTTGTTCCTGGTCCCGTTCATTCCAACGAGCGACCGGGTTCGGCCGCTCCAACCGACCCAGGGTAGCGACCCCGGTCCAGTCGTTTCCGTACCCGGCTCGCCCGGCGAGCCCCGGTGCGCGCCGATCCTCCGGTGTTGCCCGACCCGCCTAGGGTCGGCGGGCGAGGGTTCCACCACGACGGAAGGAACGATCGATGCTCAAGAGACTGCTCGGCCTGGCCGGTGTCGGCGCGCTGCTCGCTCTCGTACTGGCCTGCGGCTTCGGCGGCGGGGACGACGACGATGACGATGACGATGACGATTTCGCCCGCGGCGTCGCGGTGGTCATGGTCCGCTGAGGTTCCGACCCGGGTTTGCGGCGCGTCCCGGATGGGCACTGGCGGGACAGGCGACCGTGACGCGCCGCAGACGTCGACGTCCGAAGTGGCCGTAGACTTCGGCACCCCGAGGAGGTACCCATGTTCGGCAGCAACCTGCTGGAGCGCCGCAGCAAGCCGGAGCGGATCGCCGACCAGGCCTGGCAGCAGCTGGTCTCGGCGGTCGGTTCTGCCGGTGACAGCGTGCGGGACACGGCGCGGTCGGTCCGCGGCGGCACCCACCTTTCCGACGCCGGTGACCTGGTGGGCTCGGCGGCCGACGAGGCCCGGCGTCGGGCCACACTCGCCTTCGACGCGCTCGCCGGGCGCCGTCCGGCCCTGCCGTGGACGCTGCTGATCAGCGCGGCGCTGGTCGGGGCCGCGATCGGTTGGGCCGCCGGGACCGCCGCGCGGGCCGCCGGCAGCCGGGACGGTCGGGCCGTCGACGACATCGAGTTCGTCGACGTGGACCGGCCGAACTCACCGGTCGGCCTCGACGGCTGACCGACGGCACGCCGGGGACTGCCCGGTTGGATCAGAACGACGTGGCGGTGTCCGGGACTCCGGGCACCGCCACGTCGCGTGGCACGGTCGGTCGCGCCGGCCGGGTCAGCGGCTGGTGCAGGTGACCGCCGGTACGCCGGTGCTGCCGCTCGAGCTGCCGAGGAAGCCGACGCTGGTGGTGGCGCCGGCGCCGAGCGCGCCGTTCCAGCCGGCGTCCCGGACCGACACGGCGGCGCCGGTCTGGGTGTACGAGCCGCCCCAGAGCTGGGTGACCTGCTGCCCGTCGGCGAAGGTCCAGCCCAGCGTCCAGCCGGCGATCGGCGCGGTGCCGGAGTTGCGCACCACCACCTCGCCCTGGAAGCCGCCCTGCCACGACCCGGTCACCCGGTATGTGGCCGCGCAGCCGCTCGACGGGGTGGTCGGTGACGGGCTCGGCGACGTCGGCGTCGGAGTGGGGCTGGGTGAGGTCGGGGTCGGCGTCGGGCTGGTCGGGGTGGGGCTCGGGGTGCCGCCGAGCCGGTCGGCGACGAGGATGCCGCGCCCGTTGGTGCCCAGGTACACCCGGCCGTGGACCCGGGGGTCGCCGGTCAGCGCCTCGCCCGCGTTGCCGTACTGGTGCTGGTCGTCGTTGATCCGCACCCAGCCGCCGCCGGCGTTGTCCGAGCGGTACACGCCGGCCTTGCCGTCCACCGCGCCGACCAGGAACACCGCCGGATACGTCTGCCCGGGCGCCGCCCTGCCGAAGCCGACGTTGACCGACGAGCTGACGGCGCCCAGCCTGGTGAAGCTGGCCCCGGCGTCGGTGGAGCGCCACAGTCCGCCCTCACCGGCCAGCCAGATGTCGCCCTCCCGGCCGGGCAGCGCCTTGAACTTGACGCTGCCGGCGCTCGGCAGCCCGGTGGCGGCCGACGCGGTGAAGCTGGCCCCGCCGTTGGTGCTGACGTAGAACCTGCCGCCGCTGAAGCCGTAGAACCGGTTCGGGTTGACCCGGTCGGACTCGATCACCGCGTTGGCCGGGATGCCGGTGGCGGCGGTCCACGAGGCGCCGAAGCCGACCGAACGGACGACCTGCTGCCCGGCATCGCCCGGTGCCCAGACGAACTGGCTGCCGTCGGCCGACGCGGCGACCGTGCCGCCGCTGTCGACCCCGGACGGCTCGCCGCCCTGGAACCAGTTCGCCCCGCCGTCGGTGGAGAAGGCGACGTGGCTGTCGCCCGGCCGGTCCGAGTCGGTGACGTTACCGGCCCGCACCATGACCGCCGGCTTGGTCTCGGCGTAGTCCAGGCTGGTGGTGCTGGTGAACCCCGGCTGGGTGAACATCATCGACGGGACCGCGGCGAGGTCGGTGTGGCGGAAGCCGCCGATGTCGCCGAGCGCGCTGACCAGCGGCGCGCCGGAGGGCGGGCTGATCAGGTCGAGGACGGCGGTCTCCTCCAGCCCCTTGACCATCGGCTTGATGGTGAACTGCCCGCCGGTGTCCCACCTGGTGAGGTCGGTGCTGCCGTAGATGGTCGCGCCGGTGCCGTACAGGAAGCGGTTCGAGTCGAACGGGTCGATCTCCACCGACTCGTTCATCCAGCCCAGCTTCGGGGTCTCCTCGGGCGGGGACGGGTTGAGGCCGAAGGTCAGCCACGGCACCGAGCTGACGTCCATGGTGTAGCGCCTGGTCCGGTTCGGGTAGCTGCCGAACTCCCAGATCCGGGTCCAGGTGGCGCCGCCGTCGGTGCTGCGGAAGAAGATCGCGTCCGGCCACCAGGAGACCTGGGTGGCGACCATCAGGGTGTTCGGCCGCTGCCGATCGATGGTCAGGCCGGAGTAGCCGAAGTAGTCGTCGGCGCTGGTGGACGGGATCGGGCTGATCCGGGTCCACGCGCCGGTCGCCCGGTTGAACTTCCACACGTCGCCCTTGCCGCCGTCGTACGGGCCGCCGGTGTCGCTGGTGGCGATGTAGAGGAAGCCGCCGACCGGGTCGACGACGCCCTTGTGGGCCAGGTACCCGGTGGGCTGGCCGGCGATCCGTTCCCAGGTGGCGCCCGCGTCGGTGCTGCGGTAGACCGGGTTCTCCTTGTCGGCCACGCCGACGTAGATGGTCTTCGTGGCGGTGCCGGCGGTGCCGGTGCTCTTGTCGAAGCTCACCCAGGTCAGACCCTGGTTCTGGCCGTTGTAGCCGGCCGGGTCGCTGGGGTCGGCCCGGTAGTTGCCGACGTTGGGAAAGTTCGCCACCTTCGCCCAGGTCGCCCCGAAGTCGGTGCTGCGCCACAGGCCGTTGCCGCCCTCGGCGCCGTAGTACAGGACGCTGTTGCGGTTGGGGTCGACGGCCAGCCGCTCCCCCATGCCCCGGCCGGGCATGTTGCCGCCGTTCTTGAACGGCAGCTCGGTGACCTGCCAGCTGGCGCCCTTGTCCGCGGAGCGCAGGATCGCGCCGTTGTTCGGGTCCCAGTCGTTGGTGTACATGCCGACCGCCGCGTACACCCGGTTGGTCTGCACCGGGTCGGTGGCCAGGCTGACCACGCCGTTGTAGCCCCACCGGTCCGGGCCCACCCAGTCCAGCAGCGGCGTCCACGACTGGCTGGCCTGCTCCCAGCGGTACGCGCCGCCGATGTCGGTGCGGGCGTAGATCAGGTTCTTCTCGGTCTGGTTGAAGACGATGCCGGGGACGAAGCCGCCGCCGTCGACCCGGACGTTGCGCCAGCTGTACGGCTCGGCGGCGGCCGCCGCGGCCGGGGTGGACGGTGCGACGGTGAACTGCACGGCCACGACGGCCGTGGCGGCGGCGAGCACGGACGTGACCGCGCCGGCGAGACTTCTCCGCATCTGCGGTTCCTCTCGGGGATTGCCAGGGTGGTGGGGACGCGACGTCCCGGGGACGTCGACGGGCGCGAAGAGCTGCCCTGGCTCCCCGCCGGCACGCTGGCTCCCGCTTGCCGAGGCACATTCACCCTAACCGCTGCGGCGGCCTCTGTGGAAGCGCTCCCAGTCAGCTCGCCCGGTCGAGGTGGTAGACCACCGCGTCGCCGACCCGCTCGCGGTGGACCCCCAGCCCCTCGACCGGACGGGCCGCCGCGCCCTGCCACGGCGTGCCGGTCGCGTACCGCGGCAGCAGCACCACCGTGCGCACGCCGGCCGCCCGCAGGTACGCCACCGACCCGGCGTCCGGGAAACCCGTGCCGGCCGCGCGGATCCGCTGCTGACTGTCCGGAGTGAACGAGGCCAGCCCGTTGACCGTGGACGGGAAGCCGTCGGTCGACCAGAGCATCACGTGGTAGTCGCGGATGCCGCCCAGCGGCAGCACCAGCACCGGGCCCGCGACGCCGCGCAACGCCACCGGCTGCGCCGGCACCGGCACGTGCGGGGTCCGGTTCACCCCCTCCGCCAGCACCAGCAGCGCCGGGAGCACCAGCGCCACCCGCCCCCACCGACGCCAGTCCCTGCGACCGGCCCCGGCCGGCGGCGACTCCCGGACCGTCAGCGCCCCGGCGGCCAGCACGCCCAGCAGCAGCGTCGTCCAGAGCACCAGCCGGCCCGGGGTGCGCAGGGCGTCCCAGCCCGGCAGGTGCCGCATCAGGGTCAGGTAGCCCGGGTCGCCGTCGCCGCCGAAACTGGTCCCCGCCGCGAGGGCGAGGCTGACCAGCACCCCGGCGGCCAACGCGACCCGCTGCCACACCCGCCAGGCCGAGAAGACCAGCCCGGCCACCGCCAGCGCGATCAGCACCACGCCGGGCAGCAGGGTCATCTCTCCCGGGAAGCCGAGCGTCGCCCGTTCCGCGCCGTGCCGCTCGCCCCCACAGCCACGACTCCGTCGGCGCCGTCAGGAAACCACGGGCCGGCGGGGAGAACATCGCCACCTGCGCGGCCGTTCGCCGGCCGGCCGGATGGCGGGCCACCACCTCCAGGTACGGCGCCGCCATCAGCAGGCTCACCCCGGCGAACCCGGTGACCCCGGCCAGATCGGCCAGGAGCAGGCCGCGCGGAACCGCCGGCCGGGACCGGCGCCGCCACCAGGTGACGGCGTACGCCCCGGCGACGGCGAGGCCGAGCAGACCCAGGACGTACGCGAACGGCAGGCCGATGGTGACGGCGTACGCCCCGGCGACGGCGAGGCCGAGCAGACCCAGGACGTACGCGAACGGCAGGCCGATGCCGAAGCCCAGGGTGACCTGCCAGGCGGCGACCGCCCAGCCGGCCCCCGCCCAGCCCGGACGGACCCGGTCGGGCCGGTACCCGTGGCGCAGCGACCAGCCGTGGCCCCGGGCCAGCATGGCCAGCGCGAGGGCCACCCCGCCGATGCCGAGCACGTGCAGGTGCCCAGCCTGGGCCAGCTTCCACGGCGCGTACGCGAACGACGCCCCGGCCACCGCCGCCCCGGCCCGTCCGGCCCCCAACTGCCGCGACAGCGCGTAGGCCCCGACGAAGGCGAGCGCGTGCACCAGCACGTAGAGCAGGTTGTAGCGGACGACGGCGGCCACCGGCCCCTCGCCGACCAGCGCGAACGGGGCGAAGCCCAGCAGGGTGTCGGAGTAGGCGTAGGTGTACGGCTCGGGAAAGAACGTGTTCGAGTGCCAGAGGTGGGCCGGGTCGGTGCGCAGCGCGTGCCCGCCCCAGGCGACCTGCCACGCCTGCAGGGTCGGGTCGCCGGTGTCCTGCGGGAGGGGTGCCGGCCGGGTCGCGCAGCGTCGGCCAGGTCAGCGCGGCGGACAGCGGCAGTGACGCGAGCACCACGAGGGTCCACTCGTGCCGGGCAACCCGC
>NZ_JAEVHN010000150.1:0-11617 GCF_016803375.1 Micromonospora sp. 4G55 | reverse complement strand
GTGTCGCCCACCATCAACGTCCGCTCCGGGTCCACGCCGAGCATCCCGCACGCCCGCCAGAAGATCGCCGGGTCCGGCTTGCAGCGCCCCACCTCGTACGACAGGGCGTACGCGTCGACCAGCCCGTCGAGACCCCAGGCGGCGAAGAGCGGCCGGATGTCGAAGCCGATGTTGCTCACCACCGCCACCTTCACCCCCGCCTTGTGCAGCGCCCCCAGGGTGGCCTCGACGCCCGGATAGGGCACCCAGCCCTCCGGGACCAGCAGCCGCTCGTAGAGCGCCTCGGCGAAGCCCTCGATGCCGGCGTCCACCGTCTCGGCCAACCCGGTGTAGGCCCCCCCGGTGCGCGTACGGGTAGAGGTCCCGGTCGGCCCAGAGCTCGGCCAGCCGCGGCGGCACCCGCGCCGGCAGCGGCCCGCCCGCCCGACCCGCGGTGAGCAGCCGGTCGGCCAGCGCGGTGGCCCGCATCCGCTCCAACGTCACCCCGCAGGCGGCAGCCGCCTGGAGTACCCACTCGTGGGGCTCCTCCACCTGGGCCAGGGTGCCGTGGAAGTCGAACAGGACCGCCTCCACGGCGCGGCGGGGCGGACCCGGGCGGACGGCGTCGTCGGCGCCGCTCGGGACATGGGGCGGTTGGGCATGATCCGGCACGTCGTGCACCCTACCGACCCCCACCGACCACCCCACCGGACGCCTTGGCGGGTAGCCGTGCGGAGTACGCACTAATCTTGAGGACATGTCGAGCCCCGCCGAGCGGTACGCCGCGGCGCGCCGCCGGGCCGCGCAGGCCACCCAGTTCCCGGCGCTGGACGAGTTCGCCCTCGATCTGGGGTTCGACCTCGACGACTTCCAGCGTGAGGCGTGCCAGGCCCTGGAGCGGGGCAGCGGCGTGCTGGTCTGCGCTCCCACCGGCGCCGGCAAGACCGTCGTCGGCGAGTTCGCCGTACACCTGGCCCTGCAGGGGACGCCCGCGCGGCCGGCGGCGGCCGACGGCGGCGAGCAGCCTCCCGCCCGGCGCAAGTGCTTCTACACCACGCCGATCAAGGCGCTGTCCAACCAGAAGTACCACGACCTCGTCGACCGGTACGGCGCCGAGCAGGTCGGCCTGCTCACCGGCGACAACGCGATCAACGGCGACGCCCCCGTGGTGGTGATGACCACCGAGGTGCTGCGCAACATGCTCTACGCCGGCTCGGCCACCCTCGAAGGCCTGGCCTACGTGGTGATGGACGAGGTGCACTACCTCGCCGACCGGTTCCGCGGCGGGGTCTGGGAAGAGGTGATCATCCACCTGCCCGCCTCGGTCACCCTGGTCTCGCTGTCGGCCACCGTCTCCAACGCCGAGGAGTTCGCCGACTGGCTGGTCACCGTGCGCGGCGAGACCGCGGTGGTGGTCAGCGAGCACCGGCCGGTGCCGCTGTGGCAGCACATGCTGGTCGGCAAGCGGATGTTCGACCTGTTCCACGACGCGGACGCGGCCCGCAAGCACGACGTGCACCCGGAGCTGCTGCGCTACACCCGCGACACGGTGCGCCGCCTGGAGCTGGGCGAGGGGCGCAGCGCCGGCCCCGGCGCCGGGCGGCGCGGTCCCCGCTGGCGCGGCCCGATGCGTCCGGACATCGTCGAGCGACTCGACCGCGAGGGGCTGCTCCCGGCGATCCTGTTCATCTTCAGCCGCGCCGCTGCGCCGCCGCCGTACAGCAGTGCCTCGCCGCCGGGCTGCGCCTCACCTCGCCCGAGGAGCGCGCGGAGATCCGCCGGGTGGTCGAGTCCCGGGTCACCGCCATCCCCGGCGAGGACCTGACGGTGCTGGGCTACTGGGAGTGGCTCGACGGGCTGGAGCGCGGCCTGGCCGCGCACCACGCCGGCATGCTGCCGGTGTTCAAGGAGGTCGTCGAGGAGCTGTTCGTCCGCGGCCTGGTCAAGGCGGTCTTCGCCACCGAGACCCTCGCGCTGGGCATCAACATGCCGGCCCGCTGCGTGGTGCTGGAACGGCTGGTGAAGTTCAACGGCGAGGCGCACGTCGATCTGACGCCGGGGGAGTACACGCAGCTCACCGGCCGGGCCGGCCGGCGCGGCATCGACGTCGAGGGGCACGCCGTGGTGGTGTGGTCCCCGGAGACCGACCCGCGGCACGTCGCCGGGCTCGCCTCCACCCGGACCTATCCGCTGCGCTCCAGCTTCCGGCCGTCGTACAACATGGCGGTCAACCTGGTCGGCACGGTGGGCGCGGAGCCCGCCCGGGCGCTGCTGGAGTCGTCGTTCGCGCAGTTCCAGGCGGACCGCTCGGTGGTCGGCCTGGCCCGGCAGGTGCAGCGCAACACCGAGACCATCGAGGCGTACGGGGTGGAGGCCGCCTGCCACCACGGTGACTTCGACGAGTACTTCGCGCTGCGGGTGGCGATCGCCGACCGCGAGCGGGCCATCGCCCGGCAGGGGCAGACCCAGCGCAAGGCGGCGGCGGTGGCCTCCCTGGAGCGGCTGCGGGTCGGCGACGTGATCCGGGTGCCGTCGGGCCGGCGGGCCGGGCTCGCCGTCGTCCTCGACCCGGCCACCGGCGGCTTCGGCGAGCCGCGCCCGCTGGTGCTCACCCAGGACCGCTGGGCCGGCCGGGTCAGCCCCGGCGACTTCACCACCCCGGCGGAGGTGCTCGCCCGCATCCGGGTGCCCAAGCACTTCAACCACCGCTCCCCGGGCGCCCGGCGCGACCTCGCCGCCGAGGTCAGCGGCACCGGCCCTGGACCGGCACGGCGGTCGCCGCGGCGGCGTCCCGGCAGGCCGCCGGCGAGGACCACCGGCTCAGCCAGCTCCGCACCGAGCTGCGCCACCACCCCTGCCACGCCTGCCCGGACCGGGAGGAGCACGCCCGCTGGGCGGAGCGGCGCCGCCGGCTGGAGAAGGACACCGAGGAGCTGCGCCAGCGGGTGGCCGGCCGGACCGGCTCGCTGGCCCGGACGTTCGACCGGATCGTCGCGCTGCTCACCGCCCGGGGCTACCTCTCCGCCGACGGCGGGGTCACCGACGCCGGCCGGATGCTCGGCCGGATCTGGACCGAGGCCGACCTGCTGGTCGCCGAGTGCCTGCGCCGGGGCGTCTGGGACGGGCTCTCCCCGGCCGAGCTGGCCGCCGCCGTCTCGGTGGTGGTCTTCGAGGCCCGCCGCGACGTCGACGAGCGGGCCTCACTGCCCCGCGGCCCGGTCGCCGACGCGGTCGACGAGACGCTCAAGCTGTGGGGGGAGATCGAGGCCGACGAGGCCGGCCGAGGTCTCACCGTCACCCGCGAACCGGACCTCGGCTTCGCCTGGCCGATCTACCGCTGGGCCCGGGGCGAGACCCTGGCCAAGGTGCTGGCCAGCGGGCACGAGATCGACGGCGAGATGCCCGCCGGCGACTTCGTGCGCTGGTCCCGGCAGGTGGTCGACCTGCTCGGCCAGCTCGCCGACTCCGGTGGCGCCTCGGCCGACCTGCGGTCCACCGCGCGGCAGGCGATCGCCGCCGTCAACCGCGGCGTGCTCGCGTACCACTTCTCCACCTGAGCACCCGAGGCGTCGCCCGTCCCGGCCCGCCGGCCGCCCCGGCCGGCGGTCAGGGCCGGTCGGCGAGGGCGTCGACCAGTCGCCGGCAGGAGCCGGCCAGGTTCCACCGCTGCGCCAGCTCCAGCAGCCGCTCCGGCTGCGCGGGCGCGGTCGGCAACGCGGTGGGCAGCGCCGGCAGCGGTACGTCCCGCGCGACCTCCACCACCTTGGGCGCGACGGCCAGGTAGCCCCGGGCCGCGTCCAGCTTGGTGCGCAGCCCCGGTGCGAAGCCGGAACCGGGCTCGTCCAGCGCGGCGAGGATGCCCGCGAGGCCGCCGTACCGGTCGATCAGCCGGGCGGCCGTCTTCTCACCCACCCCGGGCACGCCGGGCAACCCGTCGCTCGGGTCGCCGCGCAGCGCGGCGAAATCGGCGTACCGGTCGGCGGGCACCCCGTAGCGGGCGCGGACCGCCGCGTCGTCGCAGTCCTCGAGCTTGGCCACGCCCCGCCCGATGTAGAGCAGCCGCACCCCGCGCACGTCGTCGACCAGCTGGAACAGGTCGCGGTCGCCGGAGACCACCTCCACCGGCGCGTCCTGGGTCACCGAGAGCGTGCCGAGCACGTCGTCGGCCTCGTAGCCGGTCGCGCCGACCGCGGTAATGCCGATCGCCTCCAGCACGTCCAGGATCATCGGCACCTGCGGGGAGAGGGTGTCCGGCACGACCTCGCCGCCCTGCGGCGCCACCCGGTGCGCCTTGTACGACGGCAGCAGCTCCACCCGCCAGGCCGGCCGCCAGTCGTGGTCGAGCGCGCAGACCATCCGGTCGGGGCGGCGGGTGCGCACCAGTTGGGCGAGCATGTCGAGGAAGCCGCGGACGGCGTTGACCGGCTGGCCGTCCTCGGTCTTCGCGGCCGACTCGGGAATGCCGAAGTAGGCCCGGAAGTAGAGACTCGGCGCGTCGATCAGCAGGATCGGGGGTCGCTGTGCCACGCCCGACAGCCTGTCACAGCCCTACGACGGTGTGGGGACGTGGCGGGCCGCGCCGGCCTGGCCGGTCCCGGTCCGGGCCCGCGCCGTCCCGCCGTGGCTCACCGCTGGTCGTCGTGGCGGTAGAGCGTCTCGCGGCGGGCCACGTACTGCAGGGCGTAGCTGGCCAGCAGCAGCACGATCGCCAGCACCACCTCGACGCCGGCGAGGACGCCGTCGGCGACGGTCAGCCCGAGCCCGAGCAGCGCCAGCCCGATCACGGCCAGGATGCCGGCTCCGAGCATCCGGCGACGCCGGCTGACCGCGCGCTCCTGCGCCACCGTGACCCCCTTCGCACCGACTCCGATCCAGGCTATCGGCGGCGGTCGGCGGGCGGAGGCGATAACCGCCGGTGGCCGGGGCCGCACCGGCAGACCGGGGAACGACGAGAGCATGGTGCCCCCCCCGGGCGGTGCCGCTCAGCGCGCGCCGACGACGTCCCGGTCACCGGCCCGGTCGACCGGCAGGTCGGCGAAGTCGCGCAGCCGGCGTACGGGCGAGCGGAGCAGGGCCAGCGGCGCGCACATCGCGGCGGCGGCGAAGACGAACAGGGTCCCGCGCGCGCCGACGACACCGGCGAGGGCGCCGGCGACCAGCCCGCCGACGGGGATCGCGCCCCAGGAGACGAAGCGGACGGTGGCCATCACCCGGGAGAGCAGCTCGGGTGGGCTGGCCGTCTGCCGGTAGGTGCGGGTGGTCACGCTGAGCACCACCACGCTGCCGGCGAAGACCACGTTGCCGACGGCGAACGCCAGGTACGCCGGCCAGCCGACCCCGAGCGGGACGACGAACGCGCCGGCGACGGAGACCACGCAGGCGACCAGGACCGACCGGGCGGTGCCCCACCGGCCGGTGATCCACGGGGTCAGCGCGGCGCCCACCAGCGACCCGACGCCCTCCACGGCGAGCAGGACGCCGACCAGCACGGCCGGAGCGTGCAGCTCGCGGACGAGGTAGAGCGGATAGACCGCGAGCTGCGCCCCGCAGACGAAGTTCACCGAGGTGGCGGTCCACATGGTCGGGCCCATCACCGGGTGGCGGGTCACGTACCGCCAGCCCTCGCCGATCATCTGGCGGATCGGGGGCCACCGGTCGGGGGCGTCCGCGCGGCGGGCCGGCAGCGAGCGCAGCAGCGCCGCGGAGACAAGGTAGCTGGCCGCGTCGATGAGTACCGTCGGCACCGCGCCGAGGGCCTGCACCGCGAGCCCGCCCAGCGCGGGGCCGCTGAGCTGGGTGGCGGCGTGGGTGGCCGAGGTCAGGCTGTTGCGGGAGTGCAGCTGCTCGCGGCCGACGACGGCCGGCAGGAAGGTGGAGTTGGCGACGTCGAAGAGCACGTTGGCGAAGCTGACCACCAGCGCCACCACGACCAGTTGCGCGACGGTCAGCCACCCCCACCACCAGGCCAGCGGGATGGACGCCACCGCGACGGCGCGGGCCAGGTCGGCGCCGACCTGCGCGCCCCGCAGCGGCAACCGCTGCACGATGACCCCGGCGGGCAGCCCGATCACCAGCCAGGCCACGTAGCCGGCGGCGGCGACCAGGCCCATCTCGAAGGCGGTCGCGTCCAGCACGGTCAGCGCGGTCAACGGCAGCGCCACCCCGCCGACCGCGACCCGACCAGGCTGGTCGTGCCGGCGGCCCACCAGCGCCAGAACACTCCGGCTCCCTGCTCGACGGTCAGCACCGTCAACCCCCCGTCCCCGAGCCAGTGAGTTCCAATCTGGAACGGACTATAGTCGACGGCGGACCGAGCGAGGGGGTGGGTGGATGAGGCGGGCGGACCTCGCCGACGCCGACTGCGGCATCGCCCAGGCCCTCGGCGTGCTGGGCGACTGGTGGACCTTCCTGATCGTGCGCGACGTCGCCGGCGGCACCACCCGCTTCGACGCGCTCCAGCGCGAGCTGGGGGTCAGCCGCCGGGCGCTGACCGAACGCCTCGCCGCGCTGGTCGAGCACGGGGTGCTGCGCCGGGAGGCGTACTCGCACCACCCGCCGCGCTACGACTACCTGCTCACGCCGAAGGGGGAGGGACTGCTGCCGGTGCTGGTCGCCCTCCAGGACTGGGGCAGCCGGCACGTGATGGGCGACGGGGCCCTCACCGCGACCGCGCTCGCCGACTCCGCCGAGGCCCGCCGGGTGCGCCAGCTCGTCGGCCGCCGGCTGCGGCGGTCACGCTGCCCGGGCACGACGGCGGCGACGAGTCGCGGCCGTGCCGGGCCGCTGGACGGTGCTCTATCTCTTCCCCGGCGCGTTCGCCCCCGGCGACCAGGGACTTCCGCCGGCTGGGGGAACATCCCCGGCGCCTAGGGTGCACGCTGGAGGCCCGCACGTACGCCGACCGGCACGAACTCATCCGGACCGCCGCGCCGAGGTGCCGGGGCGTGAGCACCCAGCGCCCCGACCAGTTGCGGGCCTTCGCCGAGTACGCCCGGCTGCCGTACCCGCTCCTGTCCGACCAGGACGGGCGGCTCGCGGCGGGGCTGCTGCTGCCGACGTTCCGGGCCGGCGGGGTGGACCGGTTCAAGCGGCTCACCCTGCTGGTCGACCCCGACGCCGTGGTCCGCGCGGTGCAGTTCCCGGTGACCGACCCGGCCGGCTCGGTGGCGGAGATGGTGGAGCTGGTCCGTCAGTCGTGCGGGTGCCCGGCGACGCGTTGATCCGGGTACGCCCGAGCGCCGCCGGCCCACCTCCGTCCCCGCCGCGCCGGCGCAGCTCACCCCGGTTCGCTCTCCCCTGCGGGTCGCTCGCGCAATGGGCATACTTGCGCGGTTGATGTTGTCGCCGCGCACGGCTCTCCGGTGCGCGGCGGCTCGGCGATGGGGGCGAGTGGTGGTCGAACAGACGGTGCCGCGGCGACGCGAGGCAGCGGGAAGCGCCGGCGGGCCGATGGCCGATCCGGGCCTGCGGCAGCTGCTGGCGGGCCTGACGGCGGTGCGGGACGGCGACTTCGGCACCCGGCTGCCCGAGGACGCCGACGGGCTGCTCGGCGAGATCGCCACCGTCTTCAACGGCATGGTGGACCAGTTGTCGCTGTTCACCTCCGAGGTGACCCGGGTGGCCCGGGAGGTCGGCACCGAGGGCCAGCTCGGCGGTCAGGCCGAGGTGCCCGGCGTCTCCGGCACCTGGAAGGACCTCACCGACTCGGTCAACGCCATGGCCGGCAACCTCACCGACCAGGTCCGCGACATCGCCGAGGTGGCCACCGCGGTGGCCCGGGGCGACCTGTCGCAGAAGATCACGGTCGACGTGCGCGGCGAGATCCTGGAGCTGAAGATCACCATCAACACGATGGTTGACCAGCTGTCGTCGTTCGCCGACGAGGTCACCCGGGTCGCCCGGGAGGTGGGCAGCGAGGGCCGCCTCGGCGGCCAGGCCGAGGTGCCCGGCGTCGCCGGCACCTGGCGCGACCTCACCGACTCGGTGAACTTCATGGCCGGCAACCTGACCAGCCAGGTCCGCAACATCGCCCAGGTCACCACCGCCGTGGCCCGGGGCGACCTGTCGCAGAAGATCACCGTCGACGCCCGCGGCGAGATCCTGGAGCTCAAGAGCACCATCAACACGATGGTGGACCAGCTGTCGTCGTTCGCCGACGAGGTCACCCGGGTCGCCCGCGAGGTGGGCACCGAGGGCCGCCTCGGCGGCCAGGCCGACGTGAAGGGCGTCTCCGGCACCTGGAAGGACCTCACCGAGTCGGTCAACGTCATGGCCGACAACCTCACCGCGCAGGTGCGCAGCATCGCGGAGGTCACCACCGCGGTCGCCAAGGGCGACCTGACGCAGAAGATCCGGGTCGACGCGCGCGGGGAGATCCTGGCGCTGAAGGAGACCATCAACACGATGGTCGACCAGCTCTCCGCGTTCGCCGACGAGGTGACCCGGGTGGCGCGCGAGGTCGGCACCGAGGGGCGGCTGGGCGGTCAGGCCCGGGTCTCCAACGTGGGCGGCACCTGGAAGGACCTGACCGACAACGTCAACGAGATGGCCAACAACCTCACCAACCAGGTGCGCTCGATCGCGCTGGTCGCCACCGCCGTCGCCCAGGGCGACCTGAGCCGGCAGATCACCGTCGAGGCCAAGGGTGAGGTCGCGGTCCTGGCCCAGACCATCAACACGATGGTCGGCACGCTGAGCGCCTTCGCCGACGAGGTGACCCGGGTGGCGCGCGAGGTGGGCACCGAGGGACGCCTCGGCGGTCAGGCGCGGGTGCCCAACGTCGCGGGCACCTGGAAGGACCTCACCGACAACGTCAACTCGATGGCGAACAACCTCACCGGCCAGGTCCGCAACATCGCCCAGGTCACCACCGCGGTGGCGCAGGGCGACCTGACCAAGAAGATCGACGTCGACGCCCGCGGCGAGATCCTGGAACTGAAGACCACCATCAACACGATGGTCGACCAGCTCTCCAGCTTCGCCGCCGAGGTCACCCGGGTGGCCCGGGAGGTGGGCAGCGAGGGCCGCCTCGGCGGTCAGGCCGAGGTCGAGGGCGTCTCGGGCACCTGGAAGCGGCTCACCGAGAACGTCAACGAGCTGGCCGGCAACCTGACCCGCCAGGTGCGGGCGATCGCCGAGGTGACCAGCGCCGTCGCCACCGGCGACCTGACCCGGTCCATCACGGTGGACGCCCCGGGCGAGGTCGGCGAGCTGAAGGACAACATCAACTCGATGGTGGAGTCGCTGCGCGAGACCACCCGCACCAACCAGGAACAGGACTGGCTCAAGACCAACCTGGCCCGCATCTCCGGGCTCATGCAGGGCCACCGCGACCTCGAGGTGGTCGCCGGCCTGGTGATGAACGAGCTGGCGCCCCTGGTCTCCGCGCAGCTCGGCACGTTCCTGCTGGTCGACGACCTCGCCGAGGGCAGGGCGCTGCGGGTCGTCGGCGGCTACGGGCACGACGCCAGCCGGCGCCGCTACGCCCTCGGCGACTCCCTCGTCGGCCAGGTGGCGGTGAGCAAGCGGGCCATCGTGGTCGACGCGGTGCCGGCCGACTACGTGACCGTCTCGTCCAGCCTGGGAGCCGCCGCCCCGCTGCACCTGGTGGTGCTGCCGGTGCTCTTCGAGGACCAGGTGCTCGGCGTCATCGAGCTGGCCAGCATGAGCCGGTTCACCGACACCCAGCGCGACTTCCTCGACCAGCTCACCGAGACCATCGGGGTGAACGTCAACACCATCGTCGCCAACGCCCGTACCGACATCCTGCTCACCGAGTCCCAGCGCCTCGCGGCCGAGCTGCGGACCCGGTCGGAGGAGCTGCAGGCCCGCTCCGAGGAGCTGCAGCGCTCCAACGCCGAGCTGGAGGACAAGGCGGCGCTGCTGGCCCGGCAGAACCACGACATCGAGACGAAGAACTCCGAGATCGAGCAGGCCCGCCAGGAGCTGGAGGCGCGCGCCCAGCAGCTCGCGCTCGCCTCGAAGTACAAGTCCGAGTTCCTGGCCAACATGAGCCACGAGCTGCGCACCCCGCTGAACTCGCTGCTCATCCTGGCCCAGCTGCTCGCGCAGAACCCGAACCGCAACCTGACCAGCAAGCAGGTCGAATACGCGACGGTGATCCACTCCGCCGGCACCGACCTGTTGCAGCTCATCAACGACATCCTCGACCTGTCGAAGGTCGAGGCCGGCAAGATGGACATCAACCCGGAGACCTTCGACCTGTCGGTCCTGCGCGACTACGTCGACGCCACCTTCCGCCCGCTGACCACGCCGCGCGGGCTGGAGCTGGACATCGTCACCGGCCCGGACGTGCCCACCACTCTGCACACCGACGAGCAGCGGCTGCGCCAGGTGCTGCGCAACCTGGTCTCCAACGCGGTCAAGTTCACCGAGCAGGGCAGGGTGCAGCTGCGCATCGAGCGGGCCCGGCCGGACGAGTTGCCCGGCGGCGTCGAGCCGACGGAGACCGTCATCGCGTTCCGGGTCATCGACACCGGCATCGGCATCGCCGAGCAGCACCTGACCGCGATCTTCGACGCCTTCCAGCAGGCCGACGGCACCACCAGCCGCCGGTACGGGGGCACCGGCCTCGGTCTCTCCATCAGCCGCGAGATCGCCCACCTGCTGGGCGGCCGGATCACCGCGCAGAGCGTGCTGGGTCAGGGCAGCACCTTCACCCTCTACCTGCCCGCCACCGTCGTCGGACCGTACGGCGTCGAGGCCGCCGGCCCGCTCGGCGGTCACCTGGTCGCGCCGGCGGAGCCGGACCCCTACCGGCGTACCGAGCAGCGGCGCCTGCTGGTGCTCGAGGGACACGACAAGGGTCTGCTCACCATGCTGGCCCAGGGTGTCGCGGCGGGGCCGGCGGAGCACGCGGTCGACGTGTCCACGGCGGTGGACACGACGTCGGCGATCGAGGCGCTCACCGCGCACCGGCACCACCTGCTGGTGCTGCACCTGGACCTGTCCGTCGAGGGCGGGACGGCCCTGCTCAAGGCGCTCGACGACCACCCGGACCTGCACCGCCTGCCGGTGCTGGCCTACCACGGGCAGCCGCTGACCGCCGGCCAGGAGACGCTGCTGCAGGCCTTCGCCAAGGACCGGCCGCTGGAGGTGCTGCGCAGCCTGGACGACCTGCGCGAGCGCATCGCCCTGCACCTGTCGGCGGAGAGCCCTGAGCGGGTCGTGCCGCTCACGCCTCCCACCGCCGACGCCGCGCTGGCCGGGGACGCGTTCGCCGCGGCGCTGACCGGGCGCAAGGTCCTGGTCGTCGACGACGACGCCCGCAACGTCTTCGCGCTGACCAACATCCTGGAACTGCACGGCATCGACGTCGTCTACGCCGAGAACGGCCGCACGGGCGTCGAGACGCTGATGCGCCACGACGACATCGACCTGGTGCTGATGGACGTGATGATGCCGGAGATGGACGGGTATGCCGCCACGGCGGCGATCCGCGCCATGCCCCGCTACGCCGAGCTGCCGATCATCGCCGTCACCGCCAAGGCGATGCACGGCGACCGGGAGAAGAGCATCTCCTCGGGCGCCAGCGACTACGTCACCAAGCCGGTCGACGCCGACGACCTGCTGCACTGCATCCACCGCTGGCTCAGCAGCTGACGCCGCCGTCCGCTCC
>NZ_JAEVHN010000149.1:0-11639 GCF_016803375.1 Micromonospora sp. 4G55 | reverse complement strand
GCCTGCGGGTCGACGCCGACCGGTTCCGGGAGGCCGCGCGGACGCCGGCACCGGACGCGCGCGGAGGAACCGGCGGATCGGGTGCTGCGCACGTTCCTGCGCGACGGGGTGGTGGTGCGGCTGCCGGCGCAGCGCGGCCGGCGACGGGTGCTGCTGGCCCACCTCGTGGCCGTGTTCGAGACGGGCGTGCGCTACCCGGAACGGGCGGTCGACGAGATCCTGCGGCGCTGGTGCGACGGCGGCGGCTCGGATCACGTGACCCTGCGTCGTCATCTGGTGGACGAGCAGTTGCTCGCCCGTGAGCAGGGGATCTACTGGCGCATCGGGCCGTGACCGTCCGGGCGCAAACCATCTGGTGCCGGACGGTGTTGTTAGCCTCGGGGCATGACCTCGCGCTCGCCCGGTGGCTCACCCGACCTGATGTTCCTGCTCTCCTGGGCGAGTCACGCGCTGATGGCGGAGCACGCCGCCGGCCTGGCCCGGCTGGGCATCTCCCCGCGCGCGCACTGCGTGCTGCTCAAGGCGCGGCCCGGGGGGCTCACCCAGCGGCAGATCGGCGAGCTGTGCGGGATCGACAAGACCACCATGGTGGTGACCCTGGACCAGTTGGAGGGCGCGGGCCTGGCCCGACGCCTGCCCTCGCCGAGCGACCGGCGGGCGCGGCTGGTCGAGGTCACCCCGGAGGGGGAGAAGGTCCTCGACGAGGCGCAGGAGATCGCCGGCCGGATCCAGCAGGACGTGCTGGCCACCCTGCCCGAGGCCGACCGCGCCGTGTTCCTGCGCTCGATCAGCGCCCTGGTCGGCGGCCGGCTCGCCGGCGGCGGGGCCTGCGGCGTCCGCCCCGCCTGCTAGTCCCGAGCAGGATAGTTCCGAGCAAAACTATCTGGTACGGTCGCACCTGTCTGGTTCCCTGACCGAGGAGCACGCATGACCGCGACCGCGCATCCCACCGCCACGACCCCGTCCCTGCGCCGCCGCGCCCTGGGCGTGGCCGTCACCGTCCTGACCTGCGTCGTGCTCTGGACCGTGGGCGCGCTCGCCGGGGTCGACTACACCGTCGAGAATCCCGGGCAGCCGGCGTTCGTCGTCAACCTCGCGCCGGTCATCCTCTTCTCCCTCGGCTCGGCGCTGGTGGGCTGGGCCGGACTGGTCCTGCTGGAGCGCTTCGCCGGCCGACGGGCCACCGTCGTCTGGATCGCGCTCGCGGTGCTGATCGCCCTGCTCTCCCTCGTCCCCGTCGTCGCCACCGAGGCCACCACCGGCGCCAAGGTGATGCTGGGGACGATGCACCTGGCGGTCGCCGCGGTGCTGATCGCCTTCCTGCCACGGCGCGCCCACTGACGATCGACGGCTGACGGCGGCCGTCCCCGCTCCCGGGGACGCGCCGTCGCGCGCCCGGCCGGTCCCGTCGTCGGCGGAATTGCGTTGACCTGGGCGCGAGGATCGACGGGTGTGCACCACTGACCCGAGCACCTGGACGCTGATGCCGGCCCGGCCCGCCGACCCCGACGCGGCGGACCTGCTGTGGGGGTACTTCGAGGAGATCGTCCGCCGCTACCACCGTCGGCCCCTCCGGCCCGGCGAGGTCGAGGCGGCGATGGTCGAGTCACCCAGCGATGACCTCGTCCCGCCGACCGGGCTGCTGCTGGTGGCGTACCGCGACGGCCGACCCGCCGGCTGTGCCGGGCTGCGGCTGCGGCCCGACTGGGCGGAACTGACCCGGGTCTTCGTCCACCCCGCACACCGGGGCCACGGCGGCGGCGCCGCGCTGCTGGCCGGCGCCGAGCGGTACGCCCGGACGCTCGGGGCCGACCGGATCCGGCTGGACACCCGCGCCGACCTCGTCGAGGCCCGCGCCCTGTACGCCCGGCACGGCTACCTCGAGATCCCCGCCTACAACGACGACGTGTACGCCGAGCACTGGTTCGAGAAGGTCCTCTGCGGAGTTGACGCCGGGCGCGCGGCGCGCTAAATAGAGAAGTGGAAGTTGAGTCGTACGGACTCAACTACGACACCTTCGGCCAGGAGAACCGAGGAGGCACGACCATGCTGATGCGTACCGACCCGTTCCGTGAGATCGACCGGCTCGCCGAGCAGCTGTTCGGCACCACCAGCCGCCCCGCCGTCATGCACCTGGACGCCTACCGCGACGGCGACCACTTCTACGCCGCGTTCGACCTGCCCGGCGTCGACCCCGACAGCATCGACTGCACCGTCGAGCGCAACGTGCTGACCGTCCGCGCCGAGCGCGCCGCCCCACCGGCGACAACGTCGAGCTGGTCGCCGCCGAACGTCCGATGGGCACCTTCACCCGGCAGCTGTTCCTCGGCGACACCCTCGACGCCGACCGCCTCGAGGCCGGGTACGACAACGGCGTGCTGACGCTGCGCATCCCGATCGCGGAGCGCGCCAAGCCGCGCCGGGTCACCGTCACCGCCGGCAGCAGCGGCAACGGGCACAAGCAGCTCACCTCGTGACGGTGGAACCGCCGGTGGACTGCTCCGCCGGCGCCGGATAGATGGCGGCCATCGCGTGGGCGCTGGCCGCCATCAGCTCCCGCAGCTCCGCCGGGGCGAGCACCTCGACCTGCGCGCCCAGCTTCAGCAGCTCGGTGTGCCCGTGCCGCACCGACTCGATCGGCACCGTCGTGTGCAGCCAGCCCTGCGCGTCCGGCGCGCCCGCCGCCGCCTGGGCCGCCCGGCTCATCGCCGGCGGGAAGACGTACGCCATGAACTCCAGCGCCGCGGCCGTGACCCGCACCCGCGCCTCGTCGCGGTAGACGCCGCGCTCGTACCGGTCGGTCCACTCGCGCCAGAACGCGACCAGGTCGAAGTCGGCGGGCCGGTCGAACCGCTCGTCGCGCACGGTCAGCGCCAGGACGGCCGCGACCCGGTAGGTGCGGACCTGCTCTCCGGCCCGGGCCACCAGGTACCAGCGGCCGGCCTTGAGCACCACGCCCAGCGGCGCCAGCACCCGGCTCACCTTGCGGGGGCGCTTCCACCGCTGGTAACGGAGATCGACCAGGCGCTGCTCCCAGATCGCCTCGGCCAGCGCGGTCAGGTGCGGGGTGGGTTCCGGGTCCCGGAACCAGCCGGGCGCGTCCAGGTGGAACCGCTGCCGGATCCGGTCACCCTGCTCCGCCAGGTTCGGCGGCAGGGCGGCGCGCAGCTTCAACTCGGCCGCGGTGAGGACCGCGCCCAGGCCCAGCTCCGCGGCCGGCCCGGGGACCCCGGCCAGGAACAGTGCCGCCGCCTCGTCGGAGGTCATCCCGGTCAGCCGGGTGCGGTAGCCGCCGAGCAGCCGGTAGCCGCCGGCCGGGCCCCGGTCGGCGTACACCGGGACGCCGGAGGCGCCGAGCGCCTCGACGTCGCGGTAGACGGTACGCACCGAGACCTCCAGCGCCTCGGCGAGTTCCTGGGCGGTCATCCGCCCCCGGGCCTGCAGGAGCAGCAGCAGGGAAACCAGCCGGCTGGCGCGCACCCGACGACGGTAGCGCGCGCCACGGATCCGCTCGGGCGCGCCTCATGGTCATTGGCCGCCGAGGCTGAGAGCCTTTTTCACATGCTGCGTTCTGACGCCCCGGTCCTGCCCCGCGCCTCGGCCCGGCCCGCCCTGCCGAGCGGGCCGGTCGACTTCACCGAGGCGTGGCTGCGCAACCGGCGGCTGTCCGAGCACACCCGCACCGCGTACCGGCGCGACATCGGCGGCTGGCTGGCCTGGTGCGCCGCCCGTGAACTGGACCCGCTGCACGCCAACTTCCTCGACGTCAACGCCTACGGCCGCGACCTGGAGGCCACCCTGGGCGCGCGGACCGGCCGGCCGCTGACCCCAGCGACCGTGGCTCGCAAGCTCTCCGCGCTCTCCAGCTGGTACGAGTTCCTGGTCAAGCTGCGGGCGGTGGAGGCGAACCCGGTCTCCGGCGCCGACCGGCCGCGCGTCGACCGGGACCACTCGGCCACCGTCGGGCTCACCCCCGAGGAGGTGGACGCGTTGCTGGCCGCCGCCGACACCGACACCGGCCCGACCGCCGCCCGCAACCGGGCCGCCATCGCCCTGCTCGCCGACCTCGGCCTGCGGGTGGGCGAGCTGGTCTCGCTGAACCTCGACGACCTGGGCGCCGAGCGGGGGCACCGCAGCGTGCGGTTCGTCGGTAAGGGCGGCAAGCCACGCCGTCGGGCACTGACCCCCGGCACCGCGTACGCCGTGGACGCGTACCTGGCCGACCGGGCGGCCGCGCAGGGGGTGGGCGTGGAGCAGCTCACCGGCCCGCTGCTGGCCACCGCCACCGGTGGTCGACTCGACCGGCACTCGGTGTTCCGGCTGGTCCGCCGGTTGGCCATGGCGGCCGGCATTCCGGCGGCCGCGAAGCTGTCGCCGCACTCGCTGCGGCACGCCTTCGCCACCACCGCTCGCGCCGAGGGCGTGCCGCTGGAGGACGTGCAGGACGCCATGGGCCACGCCGACCCGCGCACCACCCGCCGCTACGACCGGGACCGGCACAACCTCGACCGGGACCCGGCGTACGCGATCTGGGCGGCGCGGGCCCGCCGCCGCGGCTGACCGGTCGTCCGCGCCGAGCGCGTGTCGGTCCCCGCTCATACGGTGCGGGGATGCGACACGGACTGGAGATCTGCTGCGGCGGGCCGGGCCTGACCGCAGCCCTGCTGGTCGAGCTCGGCGAGCTGGCCGAACGCTCCGGCTGGGACGGGGTGTTCCTGGAGGACTACCTGATCCACCACGCCGGCGACGACCCGCCCACCTACGATCCGTGGCTGCTGCTGGCGGCGATCGCCGGGCGGACCGGGCGGATCCGGTTGGGCACCGCTGTCACCGGGCTGCCCCGGCGGCGGCCGGCGAAGCTGGCCCGCGAAGTCCTCACCCTCGACCACCTCTCCGGCGGCCGGGCCGGTGTGGCGGTCGGCGTCGGCGACCCGGCCGACCGGGGGTGGGCGGCGTTCGGCGAGCCCACCGATCTGCGCCTGCGGGCCGCGATGCTCGACGAGGGCCTGGAGGTGCTGGTCGACCTGCTCGGCGGGGAGCGGGTCACGCACGTGGGGCGGCACTACCGAGCCGACGGGGTGACGCTGCGGCCGCCGCCGGTGCAGTCACCGCGGGTGCCGGTGTGGGTCGGCGGCAGCACCCAGGCCAAGGCGGTGCTGCGCCGGGCGGCCCGGGCGGACGGGATCGTGCCCTACAAGCTCACCGACACCGACGGCTGGTCCGACTTCACTCCCGACGAGGTGCGCGACCTGGTTGCCGCGCTGCCGGCGACCCGGGCCGACGGCGCGCCCTTCGACGTGGCGATCGGTGGCCGTCGCCGCCGGGCCGACGAACGGGCCGAGCGCGCCTACCTGGCCGAGCTGGCCAGCGCCGGCGCCACCTGGTGGCTGGAGTACGTCCCGGCCGGTGATCCCGAGCGGATGCGGGCGGCGGTCGCCCGTGGCCCACTGCGCTGAGCACGCGACGGGAGAGGACGTCCCGGCCGGGCCCCCGACCCGGCGGGACGGTGCGTCAGCCCTGCGGGCGGGGGCAGATGCAGAACGGCTGGCCCACCGGGTCGAGCAGCACCACCCAGCGCCCGTCGCCGGGCTGGAACTCGGGCTTCGTCGCGCCCGCCGCCACGAACTCCTTCTCCGCGACGGTCAGGTCGTCGACGTACAGGTCGAGGTGGTAGCGCTTGGCGGCGGTCTCGTCGGGCCAGCGCGGCGGCTGGTAGCCGTCACCCGGCCGAACCCGATCGAGACGCCGTCGGGCCTGCTGATCATGGCGTAGTCGGCTTCGCTGTGGGTGATCTCCCACCCGAGGACGCGATGGTAGAAGTCGGCGTGCGCGGCCGGGTCGGAACTGTCCAGGTTGACCATGGCGAGGTCGGCGGTGACTGTCATGACCGGCAGCCTGCCGCAGGTACCTGACATCTTCTGGCAGGTTCAGTCGGCGGGACGGCGGCGGCGCTGGTTGGCGTGCTTGCGGACGGCGAAGTCGTACGCGTCGGCGAGCAGTTCCGAGACCAGGTCCCGGGTCGCCGGGCCGGGGTCGACCACGCACACCCAGTGCTGCCGGGCGTAGACCGGGTGCGGCAGCAGCGTGTCGGCGCGGGTATGGTCCACGCCGGCCGGCGGCGTCGGGAACAACGACAGGTACCGCGCCCGGGTCAGCCCGATGTTGAGCCGCCACGCCCCCGGCCGGTCCAACGCCGAGGCGGTGTCGTAGTGGTCGCCGGTCACGATCGTGGCGAACGGCAGCCACCGGTCGGCGGGCAGGTCACCGAGCGGGTCGTAGACCAGGAACGTGTCGCCACCGCCGTCGACGGCGGTGACCCCCTCGAACGAGTCGCAGATGTGTCGCTTCATGTCGTCGGCGTCCATGGCTTCAATTTTTTCATTGAAGCTCCCTGTGAAACTTGAGCCGGGGTTTGCGCGCGAATCCCGGCTCAACCCTCAACTGCGGTGGTAACCCGTACGCCGTCCGGCCGGGCCGAGGTGGCGCGCCAGCCAGGAACGCAGCGGCATGCCGTGGCGAATGGGACAGGGGCGATGTTCCTGCGCGGACCGGACGCTGCGCATACGGTCGCAGGTGATGGGCGGTGAGCAGGCGTGGACCCGACCGGTCCGGCGGCACCGGCCGGTGCGCACCGGTCTGCTGCTGGGCGGCCTGACGATGGCGCTGTGCCTGATCGGCGTGGCCGGGCTGGGCGCCTGGAACGCGCAGGTGGTGCTGCAGGCCGGCGGCCCGGTGCGGGAGACCGCCGACGGGTTCTTCCGGGAGCTGTCCGCCGGCGAGGTCGACCGGGCGTACGACCGGCTCTGCGACCAGGCCCGCGGCCGGTGGAGCGAGGTCGGCTTCGCCGGCTGGGTGAAGACCCCGCCGGTGGTCAGCGGCTACGAGATCCTGGACGTGTCGGTGCGCACCAAGGCGGGCCGCCCGATCGGTGAGGTGACCGTCCGCGTCACCCGCGAGGGTGGGGCCGCCGAGGAGCGCCGGCTGCCGGTGGTGAAGGAGGACGGCGAGTGGCGGGTCTGCGGGGACCCGTTCTAGGAGCGCGGGCCCAGGTCGCCCGAGCGATAGTGCCGCCGGCACAGCACCTGGTAGCGCACCTCGGCGCTGTCCGCGGTGTCGCCGATGACGACCTGCGCGCCCTCGCGGACCACCCGCCCGTCGACCACCCGGGCGTTGAGCAGGCCCTCCCGGCCGCACCAGCAGAGCACCTCGATCTGGATCCGGGCCACCTCGTCGGCCAGCTCGAACAGCCGCTGCGCGGCGGGAAAGAGGCAGGACCGGAAGTCGGTGGCCAGTCCGAAGGCGTACACGTCGACGTCGTAGCCGTCGACCAGCTCGGCCATCTGCTCGACGTGCTCGACGTTGTAGAAGGACGCCTCGTCGCAGATCAGGTAGTCGACTCGGACCCCCTCGGCCCAGGTGTCGCGGACCAGCGTGCGCAGGTCGAGCGAGTCGGTGACCTCGACGGCGGAGTGGGCCAGGCCGATGCGGCTGGTGACCTGCGGGCCCAGCGACCGGTCGATGCGGGTGGTGACCAGCCCGCGGCGGCCCTGCCGGGCGTGGTTGTAGTTCATCTGCAACGCCATGGTGGACTTGCCGCAGTCCATCGGCCCCCAGAAGAACTTCAGCGCGGCGGCGTGCAACGGCCGCCCGTCGACGCCCCGGGCGGCGGCGCAGCCGGTGCGGCTGTCGTCCGGGCCGGGGAGCGGGCGGGCCAGGCAGGTCGGGGCGGCAGCGGCGTCGTCGGTCACGTCGGGGCAGCCTAGTCCATCGAGCTGCCCCGATCCGGCCGGTCAGAGCACCTTGGGTGGGGTGTTGCCGGCCGCGAGGATGGCCCGGCGGATCGGCACGCGGCCAGCAGCGCGAAGCCCAGCACGAAGAAGATCAGCAGTGAGACCAGGCCCACCCGGTAGGAGGCGGTGAGCTGGAACACCAGCCCGAAGGCGAGCGGCCCGAGCCAGCTGGTGCCCTTGTCGCTGATCTCGTAGAAGCCGTAGTACTCGCCCTCCTTGCCGGTGGGAATGAGCTGGCTGAACAGTGACCGGCTCAGCGCCTGGCTGCCGCCGAGGACCAGACCGATCGCCCCGCCGAGCGCCATGAACGGCAGCGGCGCCTCGGCGGGCAGCCGGAACGCGGCGATGATCACGCCGATCCAGAGCACCAGGGAGAGCAGCACCGTCTTCCACGCGCCGATGCGCCGGGCCAGCGCGCCCAGGGCGAGCGCCCCGCCGAAGGCGAGGAACTGGACCAGCAGGATCGTCACGATCAGGGTGTCCTGCTCCAGCCCCAGCTCCTCGGTGCCGTACTGGCTGGCGAGGGTGATCACGGTCTGGATGCCGTCGTTGTAGACCAGGAAGGCGAGCAGGAAGAAGAGCGTCAGCGGGTACGCCTTGACCTCGCGCAGGGTCCGGCCGAGCTGGCGGAAGCCGTCGGTGAGCACGTTGCCGCCACCGGCCAGCGCCGCGGCGGTGGGGCGTTCGCGCAGCCAGCGCAGCGGCACCAGGGTGAACACCGCCCACCACACGCCGGCCGACACGATGGACCAGCGGGCCAGGTCCAGGGTGCGCTGGGGGTTGCCCTCCTCGCCGAGCGACCTCACCGCGAGCAGGTTCAGCGCCAGCAGCACGCCGCCGCCGAGGTAGCCGATGGCCCAGCCCCGGCTGGAGATGGCGTCGCGTTCGTCCGGGCCGCCGAGCTGCGGCAGGAACGAGTTGTAGACGACCACGGCCGCCCCGAAGGCGATGTTGGCGACGAGGAACAGCGCGCCGCCGAGCAGGTACCGCTCGCCGGTGACGAAGGCCATCGCGATGGTGGCCCCCGCGCCGGTGAACGCCGCGCCGGCGAGCAGCCGCTTCTTGTGCGTCGACCGGTCGGCGATCGCCCCGACCACCGGCAGCACGAAGACGGTGAGGAACACCGACAGCGAGATCAGGTACGGGTAGTAGGAGCCGGCGGCGACCCGGATGCCCAGCGGGTGCACGTACCCCTCGCAGCTGTCCGCGCCGAGTTTGCAGCCGGCCGCCAGTTCGGTGACGGTGGTGAGGAACGGGCCGAGGAAGACCGTGATGACGGTGGTCTGGAACGCCGAGTTGGCCCAGTCGTAGAGGTACCAGCCGCGACGTTCCCGGCGGGTGCTCGCCGGCGGTGGGTCCTGCACCGCGGGGGTGACGGTCTCGGCCATGGGGTTCCTCGGTGTTCAGGCGGCCCAGTGGCCGCGGCTGCGGTAGACGTCGCGCAGCACGCCGACGTGATCGGTCATGATGCCATCCACCCCAAGATCAAGTAAGTCGTGCATCTCGGCAGGTTCGTCGATCGTCCAGACGTGCACCTGCAACCCCAACCGGTGGCAGTAGGCGAGGAACCGCCGGTCCACCACCGGCACCCGCCCGTAGCGCGGCGGCACCTGCGCGGCCACCACCGACGGCGCAGCCGCAGCCGCCACCCGTGCAGCGACGCCAGCCGCAGCCGGGCCACCCCGCGCATGCCGAGGCTGGTCGCGATCCGACCCTCGGTCAGGGCCCGCAGCCGGATCAACCGGGCGTCGCTGAACGACGCCAGCAGCACCCGACCGGCCGCGCCCGCCCGGGTCACCGTCTCGACCGTCGGCGCAACCGCGCCGTCGGCCTTCACGTCGACGTTGAACCGCACCCGCGGCCACGCGGCCAGGACCTCGTCGAGCCGGGGTACGACCGCCGCCCCGGCGACGCGTACCGACGCCAGGTCGGCCCAGCGCAGGTCGGCGATGCGTCCCCGCTCCCCGGTGACCCGCTCCAGGGTGGCGTCGTGGAAGACCACGGCCACCCCGTCGGCGGTGCCGTGCACGTCGGTCTCGACGTACCGGTAGCCGAGGCCGACGGCCCGGGCGAACGCCTCGACGGTGTTCTCGTCGCCCTCGGCGGCCCCGCCGCGGTGGGCGAAGGCCAGCGGCGCGGGCGCGTCGAGGTAGCCGGATCGGGTCAGCACGCAGCGCAGTATGCCTCGCCCCGGTGGCCCGCAGGTGACCGGCCGGCGAGCACCCGGGTCGCCGGTGCCGGCCACCCGGTACGGTGCCCTGCGACGTCGCGGCGCACCCGCCGCGACCGGCGTGAGGCGGGGGAGACGCGTGCGGCCCAGCATCCTGTTCGTCACCGACCTGGCCTACCCGGCGCAGGGCCGCCGCTACGGCGACGAGGACGTCTTCCTGACCTCCCGGCTGCGCGAGGACTTCGACCTGGCGCTGTGCCATCCCCGCGACGCGGCCGCCCTGATGGACCGCTTCGACGCGGTCGTGGTCCGCAACAGCGGCCCGGTCCTGGCCTACCGGGAGGCGTACCAGGCGTTCCGCGCGGCCGCGCTGGCCGGGGGCGTGCGGGTGTACAACCCGCTGACCGGCCGGGGCGACATGGCGGGCAAGCGGTACCTGGTGGAGCTGACCGCCGCCGGCGAGCCGGTGATCCCGACCGTCGACCGGCTCGCGACGTCGACCGGCTGCGCCGACCGACGAGTACGTGGTCAAGCCGGTCGCCGGCGCGGACTCCGTCGGCCTGCGGTTCGTCGCGCGCGACCGGCTCGCCGAGGCGGTCGACGGACAGTCACTGATCCAGCCGCGGGTGCCCTTCCGGTACGAGGTGTCCTTCTACTTCGTCGACGACGCCTTCCAGTACGCCCTGCACGCCCCCGACCCGCGGCGGCGCTGGGCGCTGGCGCCGTACGCGCCCACCGGGGCGGACCTGGACTTCGCCCGCCGCTTCGTGCGCTGGAACACCCTGGCCCACGGCGTGCAGCGGGTGGACGCCTGCCGCACGTCGACGGGGCGCTGCTGCTGGTGGAGCTGGAGGACCTCAACCCGTACCTGTCGCTGGACCTGGTCGCCGCCGAGGTGCGGGAGGGGTTCGTGGCGGCGCTGGGCACCTCGCTGCGCCGCTTCCTGGCCGCCGGCTAGGGCGGGTCAGCGCAGCCAGCCGGAGGTCAGGTCGGTGACCGCCGTCCCGGCGAGGTCGGCCAGTTTCACCCGGACGAACTCCCGCGCCGTCGTGGAGGTCTGCGTGCGCGGCGACGGGGTCGGCCCGGTGACGGCCGCGACGACGACGGTGGCGGCGTCGGCCGGGGACTGCGCCGCCGCGAAGGCCCCGGCGCTGCGGTCGAGGTACGCGCGCAGCGCCGGCCCGTACACCCCGGCCCGCTCGATCGCCCGGTCCCGGTCGACGCCGACGTTGGCGACGAACTCGCTGGCCACCGCGCCCGGCTCGATCACGGCGACGGTCACCCCGACGCCCGCCGCGACCGGCGCGAGGGACTCCATGAACCCCTCCACGGCGAACTTCGCCGCGCAGTACGCCTCGTTGAACGGCTGACCGACCACTCCACCGACGCTGGTGACGGTGACCAGCCGGCCCCGACAGGCCCGCAGGTGCGGCAGCGCGGCCCGGCTGACGTGCAGCACCCCGAAGAAGTTGACCTCCATGACGGCCCGTACGTCGTCGACGGTCTCCTGTTCCAGGGTGCCGACGTGCCCGGCGCCGGCGTTGTTGACCACCGCGTCGAGCCGCCCGTACGCGGCCACGGTCTCCGCCACGGCGGCGGCGGCCGCGTCGGGGTCGGTGACGTCGAGCCGGCGTACGTCGATCAGGTCGGCGACCCCGGCGGCGTCGGCGGCCTCGCGC
>NZ_JAEVHN010000148.1:0-11647 GCF_016803375.1 Micromonospora sp. 4G55 | reverse complement strand
GCGACCACGGCGGCGGTCGCCAGTACGGGGACGAGCCGGCGTCGGGGCCGGCTCGTCGGAAGTGTCCACTCCGGTCTGGGCACGGGACCTCCTCGTGGGAGCGGGGGCCGACGCTGCGCCGGCCCGGTGCAGGCGCGGTTACGCATGCGCATCTGTGAATACCAGGCAGATCGGGCGAGGGCAAGGTCATCCGTGACGGTCGGTGCGGCGACGATCACCGTGATCGCTTTACAAAAACTCGGGTCTTGTAAAAAGTAGTGGGCGGTGCCACAGTCAGGACAGCCCGCGAGATCGGAGGTCGGCGATGGCCATCAGCCCCGACGCGACGGTTCCTGCCGTCGCCTGGCGCGACACCCGCAAGCCGCTCTGGCCGTTGGCCCTGCTCGTCCCGGTGCTGCCCTTCCTGGGCTGGCTGGGGTGGCGGGGCGGCGGCGCCTGGGCCTGGTGGCTCACCCCGGTGGTGGTCTTCGGGCTCATCCCCGTGGTGGACCTGCTGATCGGCGACGACCGGCGCAACCCGCCCGACGAGGCGGTGCCCCGGCTGTCCGCCGACGGCTACTACCGCTGGCTCACCTACCTCTACCTGCCCACCCAGTACGCCGCCCTGGTGCTCTGCTGCGCCGTCTGGGCGCGCGGCGACCTGTCCTGGATCGCTGCGGCCGGGCTGGTCGCCACCGTCGGAGTGGTCAACGGCATCGCCATCAACACCGCCCACGAGCTGGGCCACAAGCGGGAGACTGCGGAGCGCTGGCTCTCCAAGGTCGCCCTCGCGCCGACCGGCTACGGCCACTTCTACGTGGAGCACAACCGGGGCCACCACACCCGGGTGGCCACCCCGGAGGACCCGGCCAGCTCACGGCTGGGGGAGAGCTTCTGGGCGTTCTGGCCGCGTACCGTCTGGGGCAGCCTGCGGTCGGCGTGGCGGCTGGAGACCAGCCGGTTCCGGCTCCGGGGCCGCAGCCCGTGGACGTGGCGCAACGACATCCTCAACGCCTGGGCGATGACGCTGGTGCTCTACGCCGCGCTGATGCTCGCCTTCGGCCCCGGCGTACTGGTGTTCCTGCTGCTCCAGGCGGTGGTCGGCTTCAGCCTGCTCGAGGTGGTCAACTACCTGGAGCACTACGGGCTGGCCCGGCAGCGCACCGCCGCCGGCCGCTACGAGAAGGTCGACCCCCGGCACAGCTGGAACAGCGACCGCACCGTCACCAACGTCTTCCTCTTCCAGCTCCAGCGGCACAGCGACCACCACGCCAACCCGCTGCGGCGCTACCAGACGCTGCGCAGCTTCGACACCTCGCCGCAACTGCCGGCCGGTTACGCCACGATGGTGGTCGCCGCGCTGGTGCCCCCGCTCTGGCGGCGGGTGATGGACCACCGGGTGATCGCCCACTACGGCGGCGACCTCGACCTGGCCAACGTCCACCCGCGGCCCGGAGCCGGCTGCGGGAGCGCCAGCGCCGCCGCCCCGCGGCCCCCGGACAGGGGTACGCCGGCTGATCCCGCTGACCGCGTCGGTCGGACGCCGGACCCCCTCGGGCGTCCGGCCGGCGCACCCTCGCGGCCGCCGCCGGCCCGGGCGCGGTCGTCCCGGTCCGACACCCTGCGCCAACTCCCGACCGGCAACGCGATCCGGCCGTCCGCCGGCCTCGGTGGTCGGGTCAGGCCGGCGGTGTCCAGTCCGGGTCGCGGCCGAAGGCGGCAATCAGCCGGTCCTGCGCGTCGCGCCCGCCCGCACGTCGAGCCCGGGCCGGACCAGGTCGCCGCTGCGGTGGTCGGCGACCCGGGCCTCGAACCACCGGGTGCAGGCGGCGACCACGTCGCCGTCCAGGCGCGGGTCCGCCCCGATCGCCACCGCCAGGTCCCAGCCGTGTACGAGGTGCTCGGCGACAAGCTGGTTCAGGTACTCACCCGCCGGCGTCTCCCCGGCCGTGAGGTGCACCGTGGTGTCGAGTGCGCCCGGATGGCTGGCCGCCACCTCGGCCTGGGACGCCACCTGCCGGACCGCCCCCGATCGGGTCGTCGCCGAGCTGGTCCCCCTCGAACCGGTCGCCGATCTCCTCGACGGTCCGGCCGGCGAGCAGCGGCGCGGTCCACCGGTCCTCGGTGACCACGTGGTTGACCAGCGCGCGGACGTCCCAGTCGGGGCAGGGCGTCGGGTCCGACCACTGCCCGGGCGCGACCTGCTCGACCCGGTCGACGAACTCGGCCAGGCTCCGTCGGTACGTCTCCAGCAGGTCCATGCCGCCGATTGTCGCGGCTGTCCGTGGCGGTCCGGGCGGTTTTGCCCGGTCGTCCGGCCCTCGGGCGGTCGGTGCCGCGGCTCCTGGTCGCTGCCCGCGCCGTCGGTCGGTGCCCGCGAGGTCGGCTCGTCGCCCGCGTCGTCGGCTCGTCGCCCGCGTCGTCGGGTTGTCCCGGGGTGAGGTGGAGCGGTCAGTCGAGCTGGGCGGGGTCGAGGCCCAGTTCCCGGGCGGTGACCAGCCGGATCCAGTCGGCGAACTGCCGCCGGGAGATCACCCGCTCGTGCACCGCGAGCTGGACGGCCAGCCCGTCCATCACCGCGTTGATCCGCCAGGCGGCGGCCATCGGGTCGGCGCAGACGAAGGTGCCGTCGGTCACCCCGTCGGCGATCACCGCGGCGAGGTCCTGCCGCCACCGCAGGTCGAGCCGGCGGGAGACCCGCTCCACCTCCGGGGTGCGCAGCGACTCGGCCCAGCCGTCGATCCACATGGACCAGGAGATCGACGCCCGGGCGGGGTGTAGAGGCGCAGCAGCTTGCGCAGCTTGGTCAGCGGTGGGGCGGAGGAGCGGACCACCACGTCCAGGCGGGCCAGGTCCTGCTCCACCGCGTACGCGAAGGCCTGCGCCAGCAGGCGCTCCTTTGTGGCGAAGTGGTAGAAGACGAGCGCCTGGCTGACCCCGGCGGCCTGCGCCACGTCGGCCGTCCGGGTGTTGGCGAGTCCGCGCTCGACGATCACGTCGCAGGCTGTACGCAGCAGGGAATCCAGGCGGACATCGGCGGCACGTCTCGTCACGCGGTTACGGTAGCCCATCGATATGAGCACAGCGCGTTACCGAGCCGGTCGGTCGGGCGTGCCACAGTCGGAACCCGGACAGCTCTTCTTCGGCGCGTCGCGTCGCCCCGACCTGGCCCTTCGGCTGACCTCCCGCAATCCCTTCGACCACCCCACCCAGTCTCCTAGGAAGCTTTAGGGGGAGTTCCCGGGTTCTCACCCCGGAACCCGCCAGGGACGCGCCGAGGCCACCCCCGAGTTGGCAACTCTTCCGAGCCTCGGCTAAAGTTCTCATCCGTCACCGGGAACGCCGGAGACAAGCGGACGTAGCGCAGCTGGTAGCGCATCACCTTGCCAAGGTGAGGGTCGCGGGTTCGAATCCCGTCGTCCGCTCGGAGCTGCCGCCACGCATGACGGGGGCAACCTCGGTGGGGTGGCCGAGAGGCGAGGCAACGGCCTGCAAAGCCGTGTACGCGGGTTCAAATCCCGTCCCCACCTCGGTATGAGCACGGGCGATTGGCGCAGTGGGAGCGCGCTTCCTTGACACGGAAGAGGTCACTGGTTCAAACCCAGTATCGCCCACAGAATGATCAGGCTGGTCACCGGAACCTTCGGTGACCAGCCTTTTCGTTTCCTCGCCACTTTCCTGGGCTCTGCATGCGAAGGCGCCGGCCACCCGTGGTGACCGGCGCCTCGTCGTACGCCCGCGACCGATCAGCCCCGTCGGCCGGGTAGTGATGCGCCCTACAGCGGCGGAGTGACGTCCCGGCGCTCCTCCACCCGCCGGTACTCGACCGGCTCGGTGGTGGCGACCACCTGGCGGCGGCGACCCCAGACCAGCGCGGTCATCACGAGACCGAGCAGGCCGGCCGCCATCAGGATCCAACCGACCACGTCCAGGTTGACGCCGCCGACGCTCGCGTCCAGGGCGAAGGTCAGGATCGCGCCGACGGCGAGCAGGAAAATACTCGTTCCGATACCCACGACAGCCTCCTTCAGGGGGATGCGGGTGTGCTGTCGAGGTGAATCAGTACCCCGTGGGTGACCAGCGCAATCACCGGCGGTGGAGAGGGCGGGGTGGGGCGGCGGAGCCGGCGATCTTGCCGTCGGGTAGAGTTCAACCCGTCGCCGGGGAGACCAGGCGGCACGCGGACGTAGCGCAGCTGGTAGCGCATCACCTTGCCAAGGTGAGGGTCGCGGGTTCGAATCCCGTCGTCCGCTCTCGACCACGGGCGATTGGCGCAGTGGGAGCGCGCTTCCTTGACACGGAAGAGGTCACTGGTTCAAACCCAGTATCGCCCACCAGGCATTTGCCCGACGCACGAAGCCCCGGCTGATGAGCCGGGGCTTCTGTCGTTCTTCCCCTCACCCTCTCCTCGTTGATCATGAGGTTAGCGGCGGAGTTGATCTCCTCCACCGCTGTCAACTTCATGATCAATGGGTGTGGTTCCCGGGCGGATACGCCGCTGGCCGGCACCCCGCTCGGGGGTGCCGGCCAGCGTGTCGTTCAGGTGGGTCAGCTGTTCCAGTGCTTGGCGACCAGGTCGGCGGCCTGCTGCTCCCACTGCGCGTAGTGGTCCGGGTAGGCCGAGACCTGCACGGTCTGGGCGGCCTCGGTCAGCGGCATGTCCTTCCAGCCGTCGACCTGCTTGAGACCCTTCAGGAACGCCATCGTCGAGTACTCGGGGGCGGTGATCTGCTCGACCGTGCCCCAACTCGAGGACGGGCGCTGCTGGAACAGGCCCTGCGAGTCGAAGTCGTTGCGCTCACCCAGGTGGCCCAGGTTCTCCAGCTTCGACTCCTGCAGGCTCGTCGCGATGGCCACCACGGCGGCCCGCTCGTCCATGCCCGACTTCTTCGTCGCGGCGATGATCGCCTTCACGTTCTTCGTCTGCTCGTCGCCCACGTCGATGCGCGACTGCTTGCCCTGCACACCGTGCGGGATCAGCTTGCTCTTGTCCACGCTCGGCTTGTCGGCCTGCACCACGGCGACGGGCTTGGCGTCGACCGGGTGGGTCTCGGTGACGGGGCCGGCGAAGACGCCACCGGCGAAGGCCAGACCAGCAATACCCAGCACGCTCTTCCGCAGAATGGTGGTGTTCATCAGGATGGCTCCTTCGGGGGTTGGCGACGTGCCCAAGGGGGGTCGGACACGCGCAAGCACCACGACAAGGCGCTCAAAGATCAAGGGGGAAAGTCTTCGCCCGGCAGGCTTCGCGAGCGGGGGGCTCACGGCGCCGGGTCCATGTATAACGACCGGCGGCCCACCATCATTCCGGGGCCTCGCATTCCGGGCCGGCCACGCGTTCGGGCCAGGCCAGCGGGGTCCTGCTGCGATCGTCCAGGTGATGTAACGACCCCGGGCCGGCCACCATTCCATCGCCAGGGTGCCGCCGGTCACGGGACGACCCGGCACTGGCTGGCCCAGACCCGGACATCCGGGCAAGTCCGGCGCACCCCGGTAACCGGACATTCGGCACGCCGAGACCAACCGGAGCGCGACATCCAGGCACGCCGATCCGGTGGGAACCGACATCTCGCCACGGCGAACGACCGGAACGACATAAATCGCCCCGTGGGCAGGGTCCCCGGATCTCCGGCACCCGCCACGGACCGGGCGCGGTCCCCGGGGCTGCACGTTCGCCCCGCCCGCAACCCGTCGCCTTCGCGGTTTGCGGTGTGTCGCGGTGACGTGGGCGCTGGAAGGCGCGACACACCGCAAATGGCGCGGGCCAATGGCCGGCAAGAGCGCGGGTCCGGGCGGGGTCAGCCCCCGTCGGGCAGACCTGGCGGACCGACGCGCGGACACCCCGCAAATCGCGCGCCCCCGGAGCCGGCCTCGGCTGACTGTGGCAACCCACCCGCCGGCACCCGTCGGGCGGCCGAGCCGGGCGGCGACCGCCGACGGAGTAAGTCCGCGCACCGGGTCGCCGGCGGGCAGGGGCGGGATTCTGCCGTTGGCAGATCCGCTAGCGGTGAACGGGGGGTCCGTGGGGGGCTGGGACCGGACAGGCTGGGACGCATGAGACTGCTGGTGCTGGGTGGAACAGGCTTCGTGGGTGGCGCGACCGTGGCCGAGGCGGTACGCAGAGGCTGGTCGGTGACCGTCTTCAACCGGGGGGTGCACGGTGCGGTGCCGCCGGGCGTACACCGGTTGCGCGGTGACCGGACGGCGCCGGACGGACTGGCGGCGCTCGCGGGCGGGAAGTGGGACCTGGTGGTGGACACCTGGGACGGGGCGCCGCGGGCGGTGGGGGACGCGGCCCGGGCGCTGGTCGGGTCGGTGCCGCACTACGTCTACGTCTCCAGCGGTTCGGTCTACGCCCACCCGCTGCCGGCGGGCGCCGGGGAGGAGGCGCCGATGGTGGACGCCGAGCCGGACGCGGGCGACGGGAACTACGCGCACAACAAGGCGGGCGGGGAGCGGGCCGCACTGGAGGTGTTCGGGGACGCGGCGTTGCTCGTCCGGGCCGGGCTGATCCTCGGTCCCGGGGAGGACATCGGTCGGCTGCCCTGGTGGCTGGAGCGGGTCGCCCGGGGCGGCGACGTGCTGGCACCGGGCCCGGAGGACCTGCCGATCCAGTACGTGGACGTGCGGGACCTGGCGGCCTGGATGCTCGACCGGGGCGCGGCGCGCGTCGGCGGGGCGTACAACGTGATCAGCCGCAGCGGGCACGCGACGATGGGGGAGCTGTTGGCGGCGGTCGTCGCGGCCACCGGGTCGGACGCGCGGCTGTGCTGGACGGATCCGGAGCGGATCCTGGCGGCCGGGGTGGTGCCCTGGAACGACCTGCCGGTCTGGGTGCCGCGCGGTCACGAGTTCCGCTGGTTGCAGGAGCGGGGCGTGGAGAAGGCGTACGCGTCGGGGCTGACCTGCCGGCCGGTGGCCGAGACGGTCGCCGACACCTGGCGGTGGCTGCGGCAGGTGGGGTCCGTGCCGGCGCGGGCCGGCGGCCGGCGCGCGCGGCGGTGGGGCTGGACCCGGAGCGGGAGGCGGCCCTGCTCGGTAGCCCCCGCCCCGCCTGACGCCGAAGGCTCAGGCCGACACCACGGGCAGGTCGAGCACGTCGTCGACGCTGCGTCGCGGGGTGGCCGCCCCGGGCTGGCCGTAGCCGATCCGCATCACCATCTGGGGTGTGCCGAACCGGCCCAGCGACAACCGCAGCGCCTCGCGCTGCGCAGGTCGAGGTCGGAGCCGATGCCGACCACCGCGTCCAGCAGGGCGCGTGGTGGGGTCACGGCTCCATCCTTCGTCATGCCCGGATGCGGCGCAGCGTACGTAGGCCCCGCGCTGCCGGGCCGCTTCCTCCGGCGTCCCGTCGCCAGCGGGAGCGACACCGGGATGCGGCGGGTCGCGCTGTCCCGCCCAGGAGGGGCCGCGACACGCCGCGAACGGCGCCGATCACCAGGGCGGGCCGGTGCTGGGCGCCGGGACCGTCAGCGTTCGCGGGCCACCACGACCGGGCAGGACGAGTGCTGGAGCAGTTGCTGGCTGACCGAGCCGAGCAGCATCCCCCGCAGCCCGCCCAGGCCCCGGCTGCCCACCACCACGAGCTGGGCGCCCCGGCTGGCCTCGACCAGAGCGGCGGCCGGGTTGCCGGGCGCCACCTCGATGTCGATGTCGACGTCGGGGAAGGTGTCCCGCCACGGGGCGAGGGACTCCTCGACCGCGGCCCGTTCTCCGGCGACGGTGGCCTGCTCGTCGTGGTCCGAGGGCCGCCACCGCCCGGCCGGCGGTGCGAAGACCCGCACCACCCGCAGCGGCACCCGGCGCTGTGCGGCGCTCTCGACCGCGAAGCCGAGCGCCACCCGGGAGGACTCGGAGCCGTCGACGCCGACCACCACCGGTCCCGCCCCGGTGGCCTGCCCGGCGCGCACCACCACCACCGGGCAGTGCGCGTGGGCGGTCACCGCGACGGCGGTCGAGCCGGCGAGCAGGCCGGCGAAGCCGCCGTGCCCGCGACTGCCCAGCACCAGCAGCCCGGCGTCGGCGGAGCGCTCCTGCAACACCAGGGCGGGCGGCCCGTCGTACACCTCGCCGTGCACGATGGTGCCCGGGCGCTGGGCCACGGCGTCGGCCGCGGCCTTGTGGACCAGTTCCTCGACCTGGTGTCGGGCGGTCTCGTCGGGCCAGATCCCCGGGGCCACTCCGGGGCCGATCCAGCCGGCCACGGTCAGCCACTCGAAGACGTACGCCAGGCGGACCGGCCGGCCGCTGCGCTGCGCCTCGTCCAACGCCCAGTCCAGCGCCAACGTGGCGTCGGTGGAACCGTCGTAGCCGACCAGGATCTCGTCGTTGCTCATCGCGCTCACCTTTCCCTGCCGGCCGGCCGGTTCACTGCCCGCCGCGCAAGGCGGAGTCGGTCTCGCGGATCCAGCGCCACTCGGCGACCCGGGGGTCGTCCTCGCCGCACCGTCGGGTGTAGTCGCGGCAGGCCTGCCGGGCGTCGACCATGTCCTGGCGCAGGTGGGCGGCGCGCGAGGCGAGCCCGGGCACCCGGTCGATCACGTCGATGACGAGGTGGAAGCGGTCCAGGTCGTTGAGCATCACCATGTCGAAGGGCGTGGTGGTGGTGCCCTCCTCCTTGTATCCCCGCACGTGCAGGTTGTCGTGGTTGGTACGGCGGTAGGTGAGCCGGTGGATCAGCCACGGATAGCCGTGGTACGCGAAGATGATCTGCTTGTCGCGGGTGAAGATGGTGTCGAACTCGCTGTCCGGCAGGCCATGCGGGTGCTCCGACGGCGGCTGGAGCCGCATCAGGTCGACCACGTTGACCACGCGCACCTTCAGCTCGGGCAGGTGCTGGCGCAGCAGCTCCGCCGCGGCGAGGGTCTCCAGGGTGGGCACGTCGCCGGCGCAGGCCAGCACCACGTCCGGCTCGCTGCCCTCGTCGGTGCTGGCCCAGTCCCAGATGCCCAGGCCGCGCCGGCAGTGCTGGATCGCCTCCTCCATGGTCAGCCAGTTCGGCGCCGGCTGCTTCCCGGCCACCACCACGTTGATGTAGTGCCGGCTGCGCAGGCAGTGGTCCATGGTGGAGAGCAGCGTGTTGCCGTCCGGCGGCAGGTAGACCCGGACGACCTCGGCCTTCTTGTTGACCACGTGGTCGATGAAGCCCGGGTCCTGGTGCGAGAAGCCGTTGTGGTCCTGCCGCCACACGTGGCTGGAGAGCAGGTAGTTCAGCGAGGGCAGCGGCTCCCGCCAGGAGATGCCCCGGGTCACCTTGAGCCACTTGGCGTGCTGGTTCACCATCGAGTCGACGATGTGGATGAACGCCTCGTAGCTGGTGAAGATGCCGTGCCGGCCGGTGAGCAGGTAGCCCTCCAACCAGCCCTGGCACAGGTGCTCGGAGAGCACCTCCATCACCCGGCCGTCGGGGGAGAGGTGGTCGTCGCCGCCGACGGTGCCGGCGACGAACGCCCGGTCGGTGACCTCGAAGGCGGCGCCGAGCCGGTTGGAGGCGACCTCGTCGGGGCCGAAGAGGCGGAAGGTCTGCGGGTTGGCGGCGATCACGTCGCGCACCCACGGGCCCAGCGTGCCGGTCGCCCCGGCCGTCGGCGCACCCGGTTGCTTGACGTCGACCGCGTAGTCCCGGAAGTCCGGCAGCTCCAGGTCGCGCAGCACCCGACCGCCGTTGGTCACCGGGTTGGCGCTCATCCGGCGATCGCCCCGGGGCGGCAGGGCGGCCAGCTCGGCCACCGGGCCGCCGGTGGCGTCGAAGAGCTCCTCCGGCCGGTAGCTGCGCAGCCAGCGCTCCAGCTCGGCCAGGTGCGCGGGGTTCGTGCGTACCTCGGAGACGGGCACCTGGTGGGCCCGGTAGGTGCCCTCGACCCGCTTGCCGTCGACCTCGCGGGGACCGGTCCAGCCCTTCGGCGTACGAAGGATGATCATCGGCCAGCGGGGGCGCTCGACGGTACCGCCGGAGCGGGCCCGCCGCTGGATCTCGGCGATCTCGTCGACCGCCCGGTCCAGCGTGGCGGCGAGGGCCTGGTGCACGGTGGCCGGGTCGTCGCCGGCGACGACGTAGGGCTGGTGGCCGTAGCCGTGCATCAGCTCCAGCAGGTCGTCGGTGGGGATCCGGTCCAGCACCGTCGGGCTGGCGATCTTGTAGCCGTTGAGGTGCAGGATGGGCAGTACCGCCCCGTCGCGGGCCGGGTTGAGGAAGACGTTGGACAGCCAACTGCCCGCCAGCGGCCCGGTCTCCGCCTCGCCGTCGCCGATGACGCAGGCGACCAGCAGGTCCGGGTTGTCGAAGGCCGCGCCATACGCGTGGCTCAGCGCGTACCCCAGCTCGCCGCCCTCGTGGATCGAACCCGGCACCTCCGGTGCCACGTGGCTCGGGATGCCGCCGGGGAAGGAGAACTGGCGGAACAGCCGGGCCATGCCCCGCTCGTCCTGGCTCACCGCGTGGTAGAGCTCGCTGTAGGTCCCCTCCAGCCAGGTGTTCGCCACCAGGGCCGGGCCGCCGTGGCCGGGGCCGGTGACGTAGATGGCCGACAGGTCACGGTTGACGATGACCCGGTTGAGGTGGGCGTAGAGCAGGTTGAGACCCGGGCTGGTGCCCCAGTGGCCGAGCAGCCGCGGCTTGACGTGCTCGGGCTGCAACGGCTCGCGGAGCAGCGGGTTGTCGAGCAGGTAGATCTGCCCGACGGTGAGGTAGTTAGCCGCCCGCCAGTAGGCGTCCAGCCGGCGCAGCTCGTCTTCGGTCAGTGGGCTGTGCAGGTCGAGAGCGGTGTCCATGCTGCAATAGCCTCTCGCGCGTCGGGGACTTCTGCAGCCCGAAGGCGGATATCACCCGGGGCCTGTCCAGCTTGACCCGGGCCGGTGCGAGTGGATCAGGGCCGTTGGTCCCGGGACCGGGGGGCGTCACGGCCCGTCCGGTGGCGTGGCGGTCAAGCCACGGACCACGATGACCGGCGACGGCGCGTGGTAGAGCAGGGTCTGGCTCACCGCGCCCAGCATGCCGCGCCACGGCTCGTCGCCCCGGGCGCCGACCAGCGCCAGCTGGGCCGACCGCGACTGCTCGACCAGGACGGCGCCCGGGTCGCCGCGGACGGTGTGGCACTCCGCCGCGACGCCGGGGTAGCGCCGCCCGATCTCGGCCACCGCCTCGATGAGTACGTCGTCGCCATCGTCGGCCCGTCCCGGCTCGACGACCCGCACCGCGAGCAGTCGGGCCTCCCGGCGGGCGGTGCAGTCGAAGGCGAAGTCGAGCGCCGTCCGCGAACTCGCCGACCCGTCCACCCCGACCAGCACCGGCCCGGCGACGGGCGGCTCGCGGCGGACCACCAGCACCGGGCAGCCGGCGCGGGCGGCGAGCTGCACCGCCGGCGCGTCGGCGGGTACGCAGTCCCCGCACGTGGTCATGCCGCCGTCGCCGATTGCCACCAGGAACGCCGACTCGGAGCGGCGGATCAGCGCGTCCAGCGGGGGGCCCTCGACGATCTCGGCGCTGACCGACACCGCCGGCTCGATCTCGGCGGCGGTCGCGGCGGCCCGCGCGATCATCTCTTCGGCCTCGGCGCGGGGCTCGGCGACCGAGGGCGCCTCGAACGCCGCCTGCCAGTTGAAGGCGTGCAGCAGGACGAGGTCCCGGCGGTGCGCGGCGGCCGCCCGGGTCGCCTCCCGGACGACCTCC
>NZ_JAEVHN010000147.1:0-11721 GCF_016803375.1 Micromonospora sp. 4G55 | reverse complement strand
AGGGCCAGCAGCGGTCCGAGGGTGTCGATGACCCGGTGCGCGGCGGAGTGCGACACCCCGAACAGCGGACCGATCTGCCGCATGGTCAGGTTGGTACGCCAGTACGCGGCCACCAGCAGCACCCGGTCGGGCAGGTCGAGGGCCCACTGCCGGCCCGGCCGGCCGTCAGCGATGGCCTCCCCGCCACGTTCAGCGACCAGCCGGACCAGCCGGCGGAACTGGGCGGGCTGCAGGCCGGTGAACGGAAAGATCCACTCCGGCCGGGCTGAGGAGATCACCTGCATCAGGACATCTTCGATGATCGTCCTCAAGGGACACCTGCCGGGTTACGAGACGTCCCTTAGGCTGAAGAGAGCCGTACCCCTGGGGGACGAGATGCGCATGCGCCCTGTGGCCGTCGCGGTGGCCCTGATCCTGGTCGGGTGGTGCCTCGCGGGCTGCACCCCGCGCCTGCGCGGCGAGCTGGGCGTGACCGTCGACCCGCAGGGCCGGGTCGTCGGCCTGATCGCGGTCTGTCCCGACCAGGAGCTGGACCACCTGACCCTGACCGACGTCTCGCAGAGCGGGGTACGGGTGACGCTCCGGCCGGCGGGCGACGACCGCCCCGACAGCGTCGTGCTGGGCGACCCGGGGGACGCCTGGACCGACGATTGGCCGCAGCAGACCCGGCAGGGGCAGGACCCGCGGGCGTTGACCGCCGACCACGAGTACGTCCTGGCCGGCGCGCTGACCGGCACGGGCTCCGGGGACGGGAAGCTGGACGGCGTCAGCTTCGTACCCGAGCAGGTGCTGGCCGACCCGCAGCTCCGCTCGGGCATGGTGCGGACCTGGCGCGCGGGGGAGATCGTCTCCGTCGACGAGTTCCGCCGCCTCGACCAGTGCTGACGGCCCGGTTATGCCGAACGCCACCGGGCCAGCGGCTTCGGCGAAACGATGACCCGTTCGACCCCGGTCAGCCGACAGACGTCGCGCCCCCTGCACCGGCCCCGTCCCTCAGCGGCAGAGGGACTCGATGAACGGCTCGAAGTCGGGGAACTCGGCCCGCGCCGCCTCGATCACCTCGGGCGCGGTCTGTCGCGCCCGCGGCGCGTACCGCTCGGCGATCGTGGTGCGACGGGCGTCCGGGCGGGGCCGGTGCTCGTGCCGCGGCCACATCGTCGCCTCCAGCGGGCCAAAACCGCCCGCGAGCAGCCAGAGATAGGCCGCCAGGTCGCGGGCGACCACCGACATCTCACCCTCGGAGCCGAGGAACACCACCGGCTGGCGCTCGATCGGCTCGCCGGGGCGGACCAGCCAGCAGGCCGCGAGCCCGCCCGTGCCGTCCTGGCCGAAGATCCGGAAATCGACCCCGTCCATCGAAGGGTTGCCACTCCACGCCTGCCACCACTCGGTGGTCTCGGCAAGGGTGAGGAAGGCGTCGTACGGCTCGAAATCGATGCCGTCGCCGCCGTCGTAGTCGAAGCCACCGTCCTGGGCCTCCCGCAGCGGAGCGGGGAGCGTGAGCTGTTTCCCGGTCACCGCCGCACCCTAGCGACGGCCTCCGACACGTCCGCTCAGCCGGATCCCTCGTCCGGGCGCCGGGCCAGCAGGTAGCAGCGCTGCGTCTCGCCCTCCTGCGGGTGGTGTGCCCGTTCCAGCCGAGCCTCCTCGGTGAAGCCGGCCGCGCGTAGTGCTCCGGCGACGGTCTCCACCTCGTGGTAGTGGAAGTCCACATCGACCTCATGGCCCCACCAGTCGGTCAGCCGCTGCACCTCGGCGCCCATGTGGAACGCCACCAGCAGCGAGCCGCCGGGCCGCAGCACCCGCCGCATCTCGACGAACGCCGGCCGCAGCTCCGCCGGCCGCAGGTGGATGACCGAGTAGAGCGCCACCGCCGCGCCGAACTCGCCGTCCGTCGCCGGCAGGCTCAGCAGGTCGCCCTGGCGGAACTCCACCTCCGGGTACGCGCGCCGGCCGGCGGCGACCATCGCGGGGGAGAGGTCGACGCCGACGGCGGTCACGCCGCGCTCCGCCAGCCAGGCCGCCACGTGCCCAGGCCCGCACCCCAGGTCGGCCACCGGGGCGTCGCCGACCCGCTTGACGAGGGCCGCGAGCAGCGCCCGGTCGAGGGGCTTGCCGGCCAGCTCGTCGCCGATGCGTTCCCGGTACGTCTCGGCCACCGTGTCGTAGCTGCGCCGTACCCGATCGTGGTCGGCCGCGCGGGACCCGCGGTCGGAACCGTTCCAGGCGGTCACCGGTCCACGACCTCGACCATCCGGCCGTTCTCGTAACGGAACCGGCGGGGCGGCAGCATCGTCCGTACCAGCTCCAACATGGCGGCACGCTCGGCGGCCTCACGGCCGGTCGGGTCCACCACCCGGAAGCCGAGCAGGGCGATTTTGTCCGCGTCCAGATCGTCGGGCTTCCGGCGCCCCTCCAGGACGAAGCCGAACAGGTGGCGCAGCGCCTCCTCGCCCAGCGTCAGCGGGTGGTAGGGCAGCGGGTACGCCTCGTCGTCGGTCCACCCCGGCACGGGCAGCACCGGGTGCTCGCCCGCCCGGTACGGCAGTTCGAAGGCGTACGGCGTGCCGATGTCCTCGCCGACACCGCCGCCGGGGGAGACGCTCAGTGAGCGGACCAGCTCGCCGTCCTCCCAGACGGCGAAGGCCAGCCAGTCGACGACCGAGTGCATCGCGTGCAGGACGACCCGGCGGCCGGCGGCCAGCCCCAGCAGATGAGCCGGCAGCTCGGATGGACGGTCCACCATGAATCGTTGGTCGCAGAGGATGTCGACGCCGGGCAGGCTCGCCGCATAGGTCACGTCGTCCGGCGGGTAGCTGCCGTCGGGGAGGGTGCTGCCATCGGCGGCGCTCACCTCGAAACCCGGGTGCGCGCGGCGGACCAGTTCGGCCGTGCGGCGAGCGTCGGGCGTGCCGCCGCGCCGGAGTGCGGTCGGCACGTCCCCGTCGGCGAAGGCCAGCAACCCGGTCTTGGCGCCCATTCACCACTCCCCGTCGGACGTCGTACGCGATGCCGGCGACGGTAGCCGGAAGCTACGACAGCCGAGGGGTCAGGAGATGTAGTGCAGGATGACGTTGTGCACGTGGTGGCTCTTCTGCGCGCCCCGGAACTCCACCTCGTAGGTGTGCGTGCCGACGTGGACGGCGATCGCTCCGGTGGAGAAGAACGAGCCGCCCCACGACTTGTTGCTCACCACGCTCACGCTGGTGATCTTCGAGTAGGGGATGCTGGTGATGGCGTACCGCTTGCCGATGAACGACCGGTCCTGGATGATCACGCGCCGGTCGGTGAGCCCGATGAACCCGGTGCCGGTGCCGACGGCGTCGTAGACGGCGATGATCTGCTCTCCGTCGAGCAGTCCACTCTGGATCTGCTGGAACTGCTCCTTGCGGTCGTACGTCGCATTGGCCATGGATCCCACGGTAGGAAGCGGACGCCAGCCCGCCAGGTCGACTAGTCTGCACGCCGCACGGGGGACACCGGGGAAGGAACGCGACATGACCACGGACGACACCAGGTCGAGGCAACCGGCGTCGCCCGGCCTCGCCGAGGCGGCCGCGGGCGAGTGGGAGCCGTGGGCGGGCTCCCGGCCGTCACACGGGCGGATGAACCGCCTGGCGATCGCCGCCTTCGTCCTCGGCCTGCTCGGCGGCGTGCTGGGAGCGGTGGTCGGGGTGGTCGCGCTGCGCCGGATCAGGCGGACCGGGGACCGGGGTCGGGGCCTGGCGGTCGCCGGCCTGGTGCTCTGCGGCGTCTGGGCGCTGGCGCTGGTGCTGGTTCTCACCGGGGTGGTGTCCCGGCCCGACCCGGCGATCGGCGTCCGGGGGCTGCGGGCGGGTGACTGCTTCCGCGTCGATGACACCCCCACGGGTACGCGCACCGCGCCGGAGGAGATCACCACGGTGCCCTGCACCGCGCCGCACGACGCGGAGCTGGTCGACCGCCTGCCCGCCTACGTTCGGCACGCCGGCGAGGCGTACCCGGGCACGGCCGCGCTGTCGGCGCGCGCCGAGACGGCCTGCCAGCAGCAGCAACGCAGCTACGTCCTCGACCCGCTCTCGCTCCCGCCGGACGTGCGGCTGCGCTGGTACGTCCCGTCGCGGGTCGAGTGGCCGACCTATCCGCAGATCACCTGCTATCTGGCCGCCGGGTCGACGCCGTTGACCCGGCAGCTGCGCCAGGACGCCACGGTGGTCCGCCCCGAACAGCTGGCCTACCTGATGGCGACCCGCGAGCTCGACGAGGCCCGGGCCGTCCTCGCCGCCCAGGGCCCGGCCGCCGCGCCGGCCGAGCTGCGCGCCATGGTGGCCCGGACGGCGACGGCCAACGGCCGGTTCTGGCTCGCGCTCAGCGCCCAGGCGTGGCCGGCGCAGGTCAAGGAGCCGATGGAGAAGCTGATCGCCGAGGCGCAGGAGGCCGCGGCCTACTGGCGGGACGCCGAGAAGGCCGCCGACCGGGACCAGACGCTCCGGCTGGTGGCGCAGGCCGAGCAGCGTCGCGAGCCGCAGACGGAGCTGGCCGTACGCCGGGCCCTGGGTCTGTCCACCGTGCAGGGCGAACCGGCGCGCTGACACGCACCAGCCCCGCCGGTCGCGTCGGGGGACGCGGCGCGGCGGGGCTGCGGAGGTGCGATCGTCAGTGGTTGGTGCGCGGGTCGTCGTCGCGGCTGCGGCTGCCCGACTTCGCCAGGCCCCGGCTGACCAGGTAACCGATGGTCAGCAGGGTGATGTACCACCAGGCCTTGTCGGCGGCGAAGTAGTCCCCACCGTTGTTGGCGGCGCCGTCGCCGACGGCGTTCGAGGCGATCAGCACGCCGATCACGGAGAGCAGGTAGACGGCGAGCTCGGTGGTCTTCCACGAGGGCTTGGTCTCGTCGCCGTGCCGACGCGCGACTCGCACGTCGTGGCCGAGGTGGTCGCCGTGTTGGTCGACGCCGTGCGTGGTGACGTTGGTGCCGGTGGGCGTGGTCATGTCAACTCCAAGGGGGATAACTTCGTGTGGGTTAGTCCTCTACGGGCTTTTTCAGCCTGCCCGTGCCGAAGCTTGTACCCTGGGCGACTTCACCGAAACGACAGATTTTCAGGAAAGTCTCAGGAAGGGGCGGCGGAGCGTCGCCGGCCGGCCACTCGGCCGGCCCGGTCCCGCACGTTCCGGCGAGACCGGGCGGCACCGGCGAGCCCTAGGCTGGGAGCGACGCGCCGATACCCCCGGCGGTGGGGGACGGGGGCCGACGATGGACACGTGCCACCAGGCTGCGCCGGGTGCCGCTCAGGAAGCGGTGACCGCCCGGTACGCGTCCTCGATGCGGGCGGCCAGCAGGACCTCGCCCTCGGTCAGCGGCTCACCGTCGCCGTGCCCGACCCGGATCTGGGTCTCCTCGTCCCGGCGACTGATCTCGGGACGGAGCCGGAGCGCGTCCGCGACCACCTTGACCCGCTCAGTCAGCGCCGCGTGCTGGGTGTCGTCCATCACGAGGGTCCGCCGGATCTGCTCACCCTCCCGGGTCCACCCGGTGAGGAGCGTCAGCGCGTCGCTGAGGTAGTCGTGCTTCGCCCGGCTGTTGAACAGCCCGCGCATCACCGCACCTCCCAGGCGTCGTTGCCGGCTTGTGGCCAAATCGTCGCCGTCCCGTGTCCTCGCGATGTTCCCTAGTCTGTCGTCAGCGGGACGGTGTGTCCACGCCCACACTTCCGTGTTCTGCTGACCTACCGGTCGGGGACGGTACCCAAACCGACGATTGATCTGGCACGCTGGACGCTCGTGCGGACCGAACGGGTAGGCGGAAGCGGGCAGGCCGAACGGCGCGAGGCGAAGGTGATCGTCGGGGCGGCCATCATCCGCGACGGGCGGGTGCTGGCCTGCGCGCGGTCCGCGCCGCCGGAGGTGGCCGGGATGTACGAGTTCCCCGGCGGCAAGGTCGAGCCGGGCGAGAGCGAGACCGCCGCGCTGGCCCGTGAGTGCGCCGAGGAGCTGGCCGTACGCGTCGAGATCGGCGACCGCGTGGGTCGCGACGTCCGGATGGCCCACGGCCGCTCGGTGCTCAAGGTGTACGCGGCCCGGCTCCTGCACGACGACCAGCCCAAGGCGCTGGAGCACCAGGCCATGCGCTGGCTCTCCGCCACCGAGCTGGACACCGTCACCTGGCTCCCCGCCGACGCCCCCATCGTGGCCGCCCTCCGCCCCCTCCTGCTGCCCGCCCCCCTGACCCCAGGGGTCCGTCCGGCGATCATGAAGTTGTCGCCGCGACCCGCCGGCCCGGCGGACAACAGCTTCATGATCGACGAGCGGGACGGCCCGGGGGAAAGCGACAGGGGGGTTGAAAGGGGACGGGGGCCGGCGGCTGTCGCCGCGGCCCCCGTCGATGCTTGCCCTGATCAGTGCTTCTCGTCCTGGCTCGGGTGAGCGAAGTTGAGGTGCTCCGGCGGCAGCGGGAAGGTGACGTCGTCGCCGAACGGCGACGGGGCCGCCGCCCGGTCGAAGGTCAGCTCCGTCAGCGGCAGCCGGCCGGTGGCGTCGACCGCCGGGGCGGTCGGGTGCGGGACCTCGCGGTGCCAGTTCACACCCTGCTGGGCCTGCACCTCGGCGAGCGAATCGTGCGAACCTCCCGCGTGCGAGTGGACCCCAGCCTGACGAGCGCCGCTGTGCACCACGGACTCCTTCCCCGCGCTGCCCGCGGTGCTCTGGGGCGTGTCACCCCGACGGAAGATCTTGCTACCAAGCCACACAAGGGGATCGTACCTGCGGTCGACGACCCGCTCCTTCATGGGGATGATCCCGTTGTCGGTGATCTTGATGTGCTCGGGGCAGACCTCGGTGCAGCACTTGGTGATGTTGCAGAACCCCAGCCCCTGCTCGGCCTGCGCGTAGTCCTTGCGGTCCGTCTTCGCGTCCAGCGGGTGCATGTCCAGCTCCGCGGCCCGGATGAAGAACCGGGGCCCGGAGAAGGCCTGCTTGTTCTCCTCGTGGTCGCGGATCACGTGGCAGACGTTCTGGCACAGGAAGCACTCGATGCACTTGCGGAACTCCTGCGAGCGCTCCACGTCGACCTGCTGCATCCGGTAGTCCCCGGGCGCCACGTCGGCCGGCGGCGCGAAGGCCGGCGTCTCCCGGGCCTTCTCGTAGTTGAACGAGACGTCGGTGACCAGGTCCCGGATGACCGGGAAGGTGCGCAGCGGGGTGACCGTGACCGTCTCGGCCTCCTCGAAGGTCGACATCCGGGTCATGCAGCTCAGCCGCGGCTTGCCGTTGATCTCCATCGAGCAGGAGCCGCACTTGCCCGCCTTGCAGTTCCACCGGCAGGCGAGGTCGGGCGCGTCGGTGGCCTGGAGCCGGTGAATGACGTCGAGGACCACCTCGCCCTCGTTCACCTCGACCGTGTAGTCCTGCAGGTCGCCGCCGGTCTCGTCGCCCCGCCAGATCCGGAACTGTCGCTTGTTGCCCATTACTTGCCCGCCTCCTCAGCGAGGGCGTCGAACTCCGCGAGCTCCTCGTCGGTCAGGTACTTGGCCAGCTCGGCACGGTCGAAGAGGCCGATCAGCTCCGGCCGCATCGTCGGCAGCGGCTTGTGGTCCAGGCGTACGGTGTCGCCGTCCAGGGAGCAGACCAGGTTGACCCGCCGCCACTTCGGCTCCATCGCCGGGAAGTCCTCCCGGGTGTGCCCGCCGCGGGACTCCTGCCGCTCCAGCGCCGCCTTCGCGGTGCACTCCGACACCACCAGCATGTTGCGCAGGTCCAGGGCCAGGTGCCAGCCCGGGTTGTAGCGCCGGCCGCCGCTGGCGCTGACCTTGGCCACCCGCTCGCGCAGCTCCGCCAGCCGGCGCAGCGCGTCGACCAGCTCACCCTCGCGCCGGATGATCCCTACCAGATCCCCCATCACCGCCTGGAGGTCCTGCTGGAGGGTGTACGGGCTCTCGCCGGTGTCCCGCTGCAGGGGCGCCAGCGCCATCTCCACCGCCGCCTCCACCGCGCCGATCGACACCTTCGGCCGCGCGCCGAGCTGGTCGGCGTACGACGCCGCGTGCCCGCCGGCCCGCTTGCCGAAGACCAGCAGGTCGGACAGGGAGTTGCCGCCGAGCCGGTTGGAGCCGTGCATGCCACCGGAGACCTCACCCGCGGCGAAGAGCCCGCGCACGGTGCCGTACGCGGCGCCCGAGTCCGGGTCCACCTCCACGCCACCCATCACGTAGTGGCAGGTCGGGCCGACCTCCATCGGCTCGGCGGTGATGTCGACGTCGGCCAGTTCCTTGAACTGGTGGTACATCGACGGCAGTCGGCGACGGATCTCCTCCCCCGAGCGGCGGGAGGCGATGTCCAGGTAGACGCCGCCCGCGGGCGTACCCCGGCCGGCCTTGACCTCGCTGTTGATCGCGCGGGCGACCTCGTCGCGGGGGAGCAGCTCCGGCGGGCGCCGGTTGTTGTCCGGGTCGGTGTACCAGCGGTCCGCCTCCTCCTCGGTCTCCGCGTACTGCTTGCGGAAGACGTCGGGGACGTAGTCGAACATGAACCGCTTGCCCTCGGAGTTCTTCAGCACGCCGCCGTCGCCGCGCACCGACTCGGTGACCAGGATGCCCTTCACCGAGGGCGGCCAGACCATGCCGGTGGGGTGGAACTGGAGGAACTCCATGTTGATCAGCGTCGCCCCGGCGCGCAGCGCCAGCGCGTGACCGTCCCCGGTGTACTCCCAGGAGTTCGAGGTAACCTTGTAGGACCGGCCGACGCCGCCGGTGGCCAGCACCACCGCCGGCGCCTCGAAGAGGACGAACTCGCCGGACTCCCGGTAGTAGCCGAACGCGCCGGCGACCCGGTCACCGTCGAGCAGCAGCTCGGTGATGGTGGTTTCGGAGAAGACCTTGATCCGGGCCTCGTAGTCGCCGTGGTCGCGCTTGTCCTCCTGCTGGAGGGAGACGATCTTCTGCTGGAGGGTGCGGATCAGCTCCAGGCCGGTGCGGTCGCCGACGTGCGCCAGCCGCGGGTACTCGTGGCCGCCGAAGTTGCGCTGGGAGATCTTCCCGTCCTTGGTGCGGTCGAAGAGCGCCCCGTAGGTCTCCAGCTCCCAGATCCGCTGCGGCGACTCCTTCGCGTGCAGCTCGGCCATCCGGAAGTTGTTGAGGAACTTGCCGCCGCGCATGGTGTCGCGGAAGTGGACCTGCCAGTTGTCCCGGTTGTTCACGTTCCCCATGGCGGCCGCCGCGCCGCCCTCGGCCATCACGGTGTGCGCCTTGCCGAAGAGCGACTTGGAGATGATCGCGGTCTTCTTGCCCGCCAGCCGGGCCTCGATCGCCGCGCGCAGGCCGGCGCCGCCGGCCCCGATCACGACGACGTCGTAGTGGTGTCGTTCGATGCGAGTGGTAGTCGTCATGTCCAGGCGCCCTCTAGTTGATGAACCGCAGATCGTTGAACCAGCCGGCCGCGACCGCCATGACGTAGAAGTCCGTCAGGGCGAGGGTGCCGAGGGTGATCCAGGCGAGCTGCATGTGCCGGACGTTCAGGGCGGAGACGAAGGTCCAGGCCTTGTAGCGCATCGGAGCCTTCGAGAAGTGCTTGAGCCGCCCGCCGATGATGTGCCGGCAGGAGTGGCAGGAGATGGTGTACGCCCACAGCATCACCACGTTGCCGAGCAGGATGATGTTGCCCAGCCCGAAGCCGAAGCCCTTCGGCGAGTGGAAGGCCAGAATCGCGTCCCAGGTGTTGATCAGCGAGATGATCGCGGCGGCGTAGAAGAAGTAGCGGTGCAGGTTCTGCCCGAGCAGCGGGAACCGGGTTTCGCCGCCGTACGCCTTGTGCCCGTCCGGCACCGCGCACGCCGGCGGCGACAGCCAGAACGAGCGGTAGTACGCCTTGCGGTAGTAGTAGCAGGTCAACCGGAACAACAGCAGGAACGGCAGGGTCAGCGCGGCGTCCGGGATGATCCACCAACCGGGCAGGAAGCTGCCAAAGTGCGAGGAGCCCTCGGTGCATCGCTCGGTGACGCAGGGGGAGTAGAACGGGGTCAGGTAGTGGTACGCGTCGACCCAGTACCACTTGTGCATGAAGACCCGGACCGTCGCGTACGCGACCCAGGCGCTGAGCCCGAGGAAGGTGAGCAGTGGGGCGAGCCACCAGCGGTCGGTCCGCAACGTCTTCGCCGCGATGGCGGCGCGCGCCCGCGCCCCCAGCGGCCTCGTTGCCGTTGATGTCATTCGAGTCGTCTCCCTGACGGGGCCCTCGCGGGCGGCGGATCACGTTCCGTTCGGTCAGCGGACCGGTGGGACTGGGGTCCACTGCCACGTCTTTGCGCACACCAACGACCGCACCGGCATGACGGCGCAGCTAAGTGACACACGTTACGCCGATCTCCACGGCCCGGCCGCGCAACGCAGTGTCCCGTGTGTCCCGCAGGTTGGAAAGACCCGGAGCATGATCAATGTCCGTCAGCCGGAAAAGATCGTCTCCGGTCGGGGCCGGACGGTCAGCCGGAGGCGCCGCCGGTGAAGTTCCACGCCGCCAGGCGCAGCGCCGGCGCCTCCCACCAGATCCCGTCCAGCCGGTCCGGCTGGCGGACCGGCCGGCGGCCGAGGCCGAGCACCGCGCCCGGCGCCAGCGCCCGTGGGTACGACTCGGTGAACCGGAAGTCGCGGACCGCCCGGGTCGGCACACCGTCCTCGACCAGCCACACCCCGTTGCGGGTCAGCCCCGTGATCACCAGACTCTTCGGATCGAGCACCCGGGTGTACCAGAAGTCGCTGACCAGCAGCCCGCGCTCCATGCCGGCGACCAACGCGGCCGTGTCCCCGTCCGCCACCGCCCCGGGCGTGACCTCGGCACCACCGTCGGACTGCCGCCCGGGCCGGCCGCGGCGAGCAGGCGGAGGTTGCGCGGGATCGGGCCGAAGGTGGACGCGCCGACCATGCCGTGGCCGGTGGACCCGGTGCCCACCTCGGCGCCGCTGCGCCGTCGTGCGCCACCGCGCTGGTCACCCCGGCCTCGACCAGCGTCAGCGCCCGCCGGGCGGTGCCCTCCAGGTCGTACGGGAGGGCGGAGGCGTGCAGCGGGTCGTCGACCAGGGTCACGACGGGTCGAACTGGGCGGTGCCCGGCTCGGCGAAGGACTGCGCTCGGCGTACCGCTTGCCGTTGAAGCCGTACCAGGAGAAGTTCTGCAACAGGTCGCCCACCGCGGCCGGCTCCAGCACCACCTCGTACCGGCCCGGGGGCAGCTCCACCGGGTCGGCGGCGGCGCGCGCCTTGCCGGCGGCCCGGGCGCCCAGCGCCGCCCCGTCGAGGTCGGCCAGCCGGCGCCGCTGCGCCGTCGTGCGCCACCGCGCTGGTCACCCCGGCCTCGACCAGCGTCAGCGCCCGCCGGGCGGTGCCCTCCAGGTCGTACGGGAGGGCGGAGGCGTGCAGCGGGTCGTCGACCAGGGTCACGACGGGTCGAACTGGGCGGTGCCCGGCTCGGCGAAGGACTGCGCTCGGCGTACCGCTTGCCGTTGAAGCCGTACCAGGAGAAGTTCTGCAACAGGTCGCCCACCGCGGCCGGCTCCAGCACCACCTCGTACCGGCCCGGGGGCAGCTCCACCGGGTCGGCGGCGGCGCGCGCCTTGCCGGCGGCCCGGGCGCCCAGCGCCGCCCCGTCGAGGTCGGCCAGCCGGCGCCGCTGCGCCGTCGTGCGCCACCGCGCTGGTCACCCCGGCCTCGACCAGCGTCAGCGCCCGCCGGGCGGTGCCCTCCAGGTCGTACGGGAGGGC
>NZ_JAEVHN010000146.1:0-11723 GCF_016803375.1 Micromonospora sp. 4G55 | reverse complement strand
GCCTCGATCGCCGCGGCCGAGGAGCACCGCGACGCGGTGGCGCGCGAACGGGCCGCCCGCGAGGCCGAGCTCCAGGAGGTACGCGGCGCGGCCAAGCGCCTCGGCGCGGAGCTGGACCGGCTGACCAGCCAGGTGCACCGCGACGAGGTGGCCCGCGCCGAGCAGCGGCTGCGCATCGAGCAGTTGGAGGCGAAGGCCGCCGAGGACTTCGGCCTGGACGTGGAGACCCTGGTCGCCGAGTACGGCCCCGACCAGCTCGTCCCACCCACCCAGGTGGACGTGGCGACGGCCGAACGCGACGGCCTGCCGGTGCCCGAGCCGGTCCGCTACGAGCGGCCGGTGCAGGAGAAGCGGGCCGCCAAGGCGGAGCGGGAGCTGGCCCTGCTCGGCAAGGTCAACCCGCTCGCGCTGGAGGAGTTCGCCGCGCTGGAGGAGCGCTTCAAGTTCCTCTCCGAGCAGCTGGAGGACCTGAAGGCCACCCGGCGGGACCTGCTCACCGTGGTCAAGGACGTCGACGACCGGATCCTGGAGGTATTCGCCAGCGCCTTCGAAGACACCGCCCGCGAGTTCGAGCAGGTCTTCACCGTGCTCTTCCCCGGCGGCGAGGGCCGGCTGATCCTCACCGATCCGGAGAACCTGCTCACCACCGGCGTCGAGGTGGAGGCCCGCCCGCCGGGCAAGAAGATCAAGCGCCTGTCGCTGCTCTCCGGCGGCGAGCGGTCGCTGACCGCGGTGGCCATGCTGGTGGCGATCTTCCGCGCCCGGCCCAGCCCGTTCTACATCATGGACGAGGTGGAGGCGGCGCTGGACGACGTGAACCTCGGCAGACTGATCACGCTGCTGGCACAGTTGCGGGAGAAGAGCCAGCTGATCGTCATCACGCACCAGAAGCGGACGATGGAGATCGCCGACGCGCTCTACGGCGTGACCATGCGCAGCGGGGTCACCCAGGTGATCAGCCAACGGCTCAACCGGGCCGACGAGGACGAGCGGCCTGGCCGCGGCGAGGAGAACGGGTAGTGGCTCGGGAACGCGCGACGGCGCTCCTGCTGGACTTCGACGGCGTACTGCGCCGGTGGGACCCGGCGGTGGCCGCCGGTGTCGAGCGGGAGTACGGCCTCTCCGAGGGGGTGCTCGGCGAGATCGCCATGCAGTGGGGGCGGCTCCAGCCGGTGCTGACCGGCCGGGTCAGCCACGCCGAGTGGGTGGGCAGCGTGGCGGACGCGCTGACCGATTCGGTGGGCAGCCCGGAACGGGCCCGCGCCGCCGTCGAGCAGTGGCAGCGCTACCGGGGCGAGGTCGACCCGGAGGTGCTGGCGTTCGTCCGGGAGGTCCGCGCGGCGGGCGTCCGGGTCGGGCTGGGCACCAACGCCACCGACCTGCTCGACGCCGACCTCGCCGCGCTCGGCCTGGTCGGCGAGCTGGACGTGGTGGTCAACTCCTCGGTGATCGGCGTGCACAAGCCGGCCAAGGAGTACTTCCAGGCGGCCTGCGAGGCGCTGCAGACCCCGCCGGCCCGGGTGCTCTTCGTCGACGACGAGGACTGGGCGGTCCGCGGCGCCCGCGCCGCCGGGCTGTCGGCGCACCGGTGGGGCGGCCCGGCCGACCTGCGCTACCTGCGGGCGGCGCTGGCGTACTGAGGCGCTGCACCCGCTCACCCCGCTCGGGGAGCAGCTCCTGTGGGCCGGGCGCGGCGGCTGACCGACGCCCGGCGGTGGGAGAGGGTCAGTCGCCGGTCACCCCGTCGAGGCGCTCGCGGATCAGGTCGGCGTGGCCGTTGTGCCGGGCGTACTCCTCGATCATGTGGACGTACACCCAGCGGACGTTGAACTCGCCGTCGGCGCTGCCGTCGCGGCGGGGGCGCGGGAAGGTCTTGTCGAGCGAGAGGTCGGCCGCGGTCTTGCGGGCGGCCTCGACCTCGGCGGCGAAGGTGGCGAAGTCGGCCTCGGCGTCGGCGTCGGCCACGGCGTTGAAGTCGGCGTCCGGGTCCTCGTCGGTGCCGTAGATGCCGGGGATGTCCTGCCCGGCGGCCCGGATCCGGAACCACCAGCGCTCCACGTCCGCCATGTGCCGCACCAGCCCGAGCAGCGTCAGCCCGGAGGGCTCCACGCTCGGCGTCTTGAGCTGCTCGGCGGTCAGCCCCGCGCACTTGAGCAGCAGCGTCTGCCGGTGGTAGTCGAGCCAGCCCTCCAGCATGGTGCGCTCGTCGCCGACGTACGGTTCGTTGGTCCGGTTGATCTCCGGTGCTCTCCAGGTCATCCCGACATCCTCGCCGTCGGGTATGACACTGACGAGTGGTTATCGGCGCGGGTCAGGGCACCACGACGACGGGCCAGCGGCCGGTGCGGACCAGCCGGGTGGCGACGGAGCCGACGAGGCGGTGCCCCGCCTGCTCCGACGCCCCGACCACGACCAGGTCCGCGCGGGTCTCGTCGGCCGCCGCGCACAGCTCGGTGTACGCGTCTCCGCGCCGGCAGAGCAGGGTGACCGGTACGCCGAACTCGTGTGCGCCCCGCCGGCACTCCTGGCGCAGCTCGGCGATCAGCTCGTCGTGGGTGCGCTGCAGCGCGCCGGCGTCCACGCCGGGGATCAGCGTGGTGAAGCCGGGCGGTGAGCTGACGAAGACGACGACCAGGGCGGAGCCCTGCCGGCGGGCCAGGCCGGCGGCGTACCAGGCGGCCCGCTCGGCGGTGCGGGTCCCGTCCACCCCGACCAGCACCACCCGGGGCCCGTCCGTGCCGCGTTCGAACGGCAGCGGACGGGTCTGCGGGCCGTACTCCTCGCGGTCCACCGGTGCGCTCACGACGTCACTCCTTGATGCCGGTCCGTACCACGGCGGCCCCGCCGCCGGCGGCGACGGTCGACTCCCGCTCGACCTCGGCGGCGAGCGGGTCACCGGTGTGCCGGCGCAGCGGCACCTCCCGGATGAAGCAGACCGCGATCAGGGCGATCAGTCCGAACGGCGCGGCGACCAGGAAGATGTCCCCGGCGCCGTGGCCGTACGCGGACTCCACGACCAGCCGGATCGGGGCGGGCAGCGTGTGCACGTCGGGCAGGGTGCCGCCGCTGCCGGAGCCGGAGGCCGGGATGCCCAGGCCGGTCAGGCCCTCGGCGATGTAGTCCTTGACCCGGTGCCCGAGCACCGCGCCGAGCGCCGAGACGCCGATCGCGCCGCCGAGGCTGCGGAAGAAGGCGACGGTCGAGCTGGCGGCGCCGAGCTCGTGCGCGCCGACGGTGTTCTGCACGGCCAGTACGAGGTTCTGCATGGTCATGCCGAGCCCGATGCCGATCAGAGCCATGTAGCCGCCGAGCAGCCAGTACGGGGTGTCGTAGCGCAGCGTGCCCATCAGCGCGAAGCCGAGGGTGAGCAGCGCCGAGCCGGCCACCAGGTACCGCTTCCAGCGGCCGGTGTTGGTGATGATCCGGCCGGTGACCGTGGAGGACACCAGCAGGCCGAGGATCATCGGCAGGGTCATCAGGCCGGACATGGTCGGGCTCTCGCCGCGGCTGATCTGGAAGTACTGGCCGAGGAAGACCGACGCGCCGAACATGCCGACGCCGACCGCGATGCTGGCGATGACGGCGAGGGTGATGGTGCGGTTGCGGAACAGGTGCGGCGGGATCATCGGCTCGCTGGCCCGGTTCTCGACCCGGACGGCGAGCACCGCCAGCAGCAGCGCGCCGGCCACCATGGCGGCGGTCTGCCAGGAGAGCCAGGCGTACCGGTCGCCGGCGAGGGTGACCCAGATCAGCAGCACCGAGACGGCGGCGGTGATCAGGGTGGCGCCCCACCAGTCGATCTTCGCCGCCCGCTTGACCACCGGCAGGTGCAGCGTCTTCTGGAGCACGACCAGGGCGAGGATGGCGAACGGCACGCCGACGTAGAAGCACCAGCGCCAGCCGAGCCACGAGGTGTCGACGATCACGCCGCCGATCAGCGGGCCGCCGATGGTGCCGACGGCCATCACCGCGCCGAGGTAGCCGCTGTAGCGGCCCCGCTCGCGCGGCGAGATCATCGTCGCCATGATCACCTGCGCCAGCGCGGTGAGACCGCCGGCGCCCACGCCCTGCAGCACCCGGCAGGCGATCAGCTGCCCGGTGGACTGCGAGAGCCCGGCCAGCACGGAGCCCAGCACGAAGATGGTCAGGGAGAGCTGGACCAGGAGCTTCTTGCTGGTCAGGTCGGCGAGCTTGCCCCAGATCGGGGTGGTCGCGGTGGTCGCCAGCAGCGTCGAGGTGACCACCCACGTGTACGCGGACTGACCACCCTTCAGCTCGGTGATGATCCGCGGCAGCGCGTTCGAGACGACCGTCGAGGAGAGGATGGCGACGAACATGCCCAGCAGCAGGCCGGAGAGGGCCTCCAGGATCTGCCGGTGGGTCATGTCGACGGCGGTCGCCCGGGTGGGCGCTGGCGCCTGGGTCATCGTGACTGCCTCCGTGGGAGTGGAGAGAAGGAGTTGCCTCGGGCAACCGTACGGCTTGGTTGCCTAAAGCAACAACTTGGCGGACCGGCACGGTATTCCGCCCCGACGGTCGGGTCAGAAGGTCTCGTTGAACCGGTGCAGCAGCCGGGCGAACTCCGCCACGTCCCGCCTCGGCCAGCTCTCCATCGTCCGGCGGATCTGCCCCAGCCGGGCCGCCCGCGCCGCGTCGAAACGCCGGGTGCCCTCCTCGGTGAGGCTGATCAGCGCCGCCCGCCGATCGTCCGGGTCCGGGTCCCGGCGCACCAGGCCGAGCCCCTCCAGGCCGTGGATCTGCCGGCTGAGCGTGCCCTTGCCGATGCCGAGCCGGACGGCCAGGTCGGTCAGCCGGATCGACCCGGAGCGCCGGAGCCAGAGCAGCAGGCCGTACGCGTTCGGCTCCAGGTTCGGGTGCACCTCCCGGGCGATCTCCCAGGACAGCGCGCGACCCCGGCGCAGCAACGCGGTCAGTTCGTCCTCCACCGCGCGCAGGGTCTCCGGCAGATGCTCTTCCACGGCACAGAGCGTACGGGGCCGGCTCAGGCCGCCGGGGTGAGCCGCTGCCGGGCGACCTCGCGCAGGTGGCCGTCGCTGGTGGTGCCCTCGATCAGCACCTCGGCCTGCCGGCCGGTGTGCGCCAGCGTGGCCACCGCGTTGCCGAAGTACGGTCCGGCCAGCTTCCGCCAGCGGACGCTCGGCCGGCGTACCCCGGCGGAGCGGGCCAGCGCCCGGGTGGCCGCGGCCGGCCCCGGCGACCAGCCCAGCTTCATCAGCGGGCGCATCCCGGCCGGCACCTGGTTGTGGATCGGGGAACAGGTCAACTGGTGCACCGGGGTACGCACCGCCGGGTCGGCGAACCGGGCCCGGGCCACGTACGAGTGGTGCACGTCTCCGGAGAGCACGCTGATCGAGGCCGGCGGCGCGTACGCCGGGCCGGCGCCGACCCGCTCGCCCGGGCTGCCCGGAGCGCCGCTGCCGAGCCGGGCGAAGAGCGCGCCGAGCGCGTCGAAGGAGCGGCTGAACGCGGCCCAGTGCTCCAGGTCACAGGCCCGGCGGAGCCGCTCGGAGAGCCCGGCCAGCCACGGCCGGCGGGAGTCGGCGAGCCGCTCGTTCCACGCCTCGACATGGTGGATCCCCGGGGGCAGCAGCCAGGGCAGCGAGGCGCCGACCACCAGGTGGTCGTAGACCCCGTGCGCCCGGTCCAGGAACCAGGACCACTCGCCGGGCGGCAGCATGGCCCGGTTGCCCGGCTGCAGCACCCGGCTGCACCGGTTGTCCAGCATGACCAGGCGGGTCCGCCCCAGGTCGAGGGCGTAGCTCCACTGGTACTGCACGGCCCGCCAGCGCTCGGTGTCGTGCGCCTCGTCGGCCTCGGCGTCCACCCGCTCGCCGAACTCGCGCAGCACGGTGGTGGCGTCCTCGGCGGCGACCACCTTGGCGTAGAGCGGGTCGTCGGCGATCTCGTCCGGGGAGAGGTTGCCCAGGTGCTGGTAGACCCAGTAGGAGGCGAGGCCGCTGCGGATCCGCTCGGCCCACCAGGGCTGCCGGCGCAGGTCCGCCCGCCAGGAGGCGGAGGTGTTCCAGTCGTCGATGACCTCGTGGTCGTCGAAGATCATGACGCTCGGCACGGTGGAGAGCAGCCAGCGGATCTCCGGGTCGCGCCACGACTCCAGGTAGAGCTTGGTGTACTCGTCGAAGCTCACCACCTGGTCGGTGGGGGCGTTCTTCGGACGCCGGCGGCGCCGCTTGAGCAGCCGCTTCACCGTGGGCGAGGTCACGTCGGCGTAGACCTGGTCGCCGAGCAGCACCAGCAGGTCGGGCAGGCCGGCCCGGTCCGGGTCGGCCATCAACCGCCGGGCGTACGCGTCGAGCGCGTCCGGGGGCAGCCGCCGGGTGGTGGCGTGCTGGGTGGTCTCCCGGCACGAGCCGAAGAGCAGCCGCACCGGCTGGTCGAGGTCGTCGGCGGCCCGGGTACGGATCACGCTGGGCGGGAAGCCGTCGCGCGGCACCGGCCAGGCGACCTCGCCGTCGACCAGCACCTCGTAGGTGGTGACGCTGTCCGGAGTGAGCCCCTCGACGACCACGAGCGCGTAGTGGTGGTCGTACGCGGAGAAGGTCGGCGCGGAGCCGACGGCCCCGTCGGCCGTGCGGACGGTGACCACGGCGGGCGCGCTGGTCTCGACCCAGACGGTGGCCCGCGTGCCGACCACCCGCCGCAGCAGGGGGCCGATGAGCAGGCATGGGGCGGACATGGTGAGACCTCCGAGGTGAGCGGACTTCATCTTTACTACCCCGCCGGCGGTCGCACCACTGCTGGCTGTGGCCGAGCCTACCGTCGGAGCCGGCCGACGCCACGGGGTGCGGTCGATGAGACGCCGCCGCCGGCATCTGACAGGATTTCGGCATGACGGAATACCTCCTCGTCGCACTCGCCCTGCTCGTGGTGCTGATCCTCGGCGGCCTCAGCCTGGTGGTGCCCCGGCTGCGCCGGCGCCCCGAGCCGCCGCTGCCGGAGACCGAGGTCGACACCCGGGCCGAGGAGGACCTGGCGGGTCCGCCCGTCCAGCGCCCGAGGCCGAGCTCACCACCGGCATCCTGGTGGAGCCGCCGGTGGTCGTGGCGCCCCCGCTGGAGGTGCCCGAGCCGACCGCGGGCCGGCTGGTCCGGCTGCGCTCCCGGCTGTCCCGCTCGCAGAACGTCTTCGGCAAGAGCCTGCTCGGCCTGCTCAGCCGCGACCACCTCGACGAGGACACCTGGGAGGAGATCGAGGACAGCCTGATCACCGCCGACGTCGGCATCGACGCCACCCGGGAGATTGTCGATCGGCTCCGCGAGCGGACCCGGGTGCTCGGCACCCGCTCGGGGACCGAACTGCGCGCGCTGCTCGCCGCCGAGCTGGTCAACGCCCTCGACCCGAGCCTGGACCGCGCCCTGCGGACCGAGCCCAAGGACGGCCGGCCGGCGGTGCTGATGGTGGTCGGCGTCAACGGCGCGGGCAAGACCACCACCTGCGGCAAGATCGCCCGGGTGTTGATCGCCGACGGCCGGACGGTCACCCTCGGCGCGGCCGACACCTTCCGGGCCGCCGCCGCCGACCAGCTGGAGACCTGGGGCAGCCGGGTGGGCGCCATCACCGTGCGCGGCGCGGAGCGCGCCGACCCGGCCAGTGTCGCCTTCGACGCCGTCCGCGAGGCCATCGAGGCCGGCACCGACACCGTCCTGATCGACACCGCCGGCCGCCTGCAGAACAAGGTCGGTCTGATGGACGAGCTGGGCAAGGTCAAGCGGGTGGTGGAGAAGCACGGCCCGATCGACGAGACACTGCTCGTCCTGGACGCCACCACCGGCCAGAACGGCCTGGAGCAGGCCCGGGTCTTCACCGAGGTGGTCAACGTGACCGGGGTGGTGCTGAGCAAGCTCGACGGCACCGCCAAGGGGGGCATCGTGATCGCCGTGCAGCGCAAGCTCGGCATCCCGGTCAAGCTGGTCGGGCTGGGCGAAGGGGCGGACGATCTGGCGCCGTTCGACCCGGCGCAGTTCGTCGATGCGCTGCTCGGCACCGAGCCGCTCGCCCGGGACGCGTAATCTCGCAGTGACGACTGACGATCGCGCGTTCGCCGGGTGGCGTGACCCACGCCACGCGCCGCCGGCCCTGGGGAGACCGTACGTGACCTCGCAGGAGATCCCGCTGCACGGCGGGAACGTGAGCACCGTGGTCCGGGTCGGCGACACCGTCCGGCGCAACGCCGGCCCGTGGACGCCCTCCGTGCACGCCCTGCTGCGCCACCTGGAGTACGTCGGGTTCACCGGCGCGCCCCGCGCGCTCGGGATGGACGAGCGCAACCGGGAGGTCCTGTCGTACCTGGAGGGGGAGTGCGGGGAGTACCCGCTGGCCCCGCACTGGGTCACCGACGAGGCGCTGGTGACGGTGGCGACCATGCTGCGGATGTTCCACGACGCGCAGTACGGCTTCGCCCCGCCGCCCGGCGCGGTCTGGCGCTCGTTCGGCCCGCCCCCGCCGGACACCGAGGTCATCTGCCACCACGACGCCGCCCCGCACAACGTCATCTGGCGGCCGGACGGCACCCTCGGGCTGATCGACTTCGACCTCGCCTCGCCCGGCGCGCGGATCTACGACGTGGCGTACGCGGCCTGGACCTGGGTGCCGATCTTCTCCGACCGGGACTCGATCACCCTCGGCTGGAAGCACCCGGACCGGCCGCGCCGGCTGCGGCTCTTCGCCGACGCGTACGGGCTGATCCCGCGCGACCGGCACCGGTTGATCCGGACCATCCGCAAGCGGATCGTCGACCACGTCGAGGGCATCCGCCGGATGGCGGCCGCCGGCGAGCCGGCGTTCGTCCGGATCGTGCACAAGGGCCACCTGCGTCGCCCGATGCGCGACCTGCGACTGCTCGACTACGAGCGGCACGCCCTGGAGTACGCCCTGCGCTGACCCGGTCGCCCCGGGGGAAGTGGCCGTTGCGCGCGCGACGGCCACTTTCGCCGTTTCCGCCGAACATGATCGACGTTCTTCACACGCCCGAAACAACCCGTCACGCGTCGGAAATCGAGCGGTGTCGGTGAAGGAAACAGGCGGCGGCGAAGCTTCCCGCCAACCGGCTGACGGGCGATGCTGCCAGGTTCCAGTCGGATGGAGAGGACTTCCACACCGAGAGGAGGCAGCGTGGAGATCAACACCGGCAACACCGCCTGGTTGCTCCTGTCGTCTGCGCTCGTGCTGCTCATGACGCCGGGGCTGGCCCTGTTCTACGGGGGGCTCAACCGGTCCAAGGGCGTACTCAACATGATGATGATGAGCTTCTCCGCGATCGGGCTCATCTCCGTTCTCTGGGTCATCTACGGCTTCACCCTCGCGTTCGGCACCAACGACAACGCGGGCGTCAACAACGTGATCGGCAGCTTCACCCAGTACCTCGGCACCGAGACCAGCTTCATCGGCGAGGAGTGGCTCTTCCTCGGCGCGGGGACCGGCATCCCCACGTACGTCTTCCTGGTCTTCCAGATGATGTTCGCGGTCATCACGGTGGCCCTGATCAGCGGCGCGGTCTCCGACCGGCTGAAGTTCTCCGGGTGGCTGCTCTTCGCCTTCGCCTGGTTCACGCTGGTCTACATCCCGGTCGCGCACTGGGTGTGGGGCGGCGGCTTCATCGGCGCCAAGATCAAGGCACTGGACTTCGCCGGTGGCACCGCGGTCCACATCAACGCCGGTGCCGCCGCGCTCGGCCTGGTGCTGGTGCTCGGCAAGCGCCTCGGCTGGCCCCGGGAGAGCTTCAAGCCGCACAACGTCCCGCTGGTCGCGCTCGGTGCCGGCCTGCTCTGGTTCGGCTGGTTCGGCTTCAACGCCGGCTCCGAGCTGACCGTCGACGGCACCACCGCGGTGGCCTTCGTCAACACCCAGGTCGCCACGGCCGCCGGCCTGGTCGGCTGGATCATCGTCGAGTGGCTGCGCAACGGGAAGCCGACCCTGGTCGGCGCCTCCTCCGGCGCCGTCGCCGGCCTGGTCGCCATCACCCCGGCCTGCGGCTTCATCGCCCCGCTGCCGTCGGTGCTGCTCGGCCTCGTCGCCGGCGCGGTCTGCGCGGTGGCGGTCGGCCTGAAGTACAAGATCGGCTTCGACGACTCGCTCGACGTGGTCGGCGTGCACTTCGTCGCCGGCTGGATCGGCTCGCTCTCCATCGGCCTCTTCGCCACCCTCCAGGTCAACTCCGCCATCGAGGGCCTGGGCGGCAGCGAGGGCCTGTTCTACGGCGGCGGGCTGACCCAGCTCGGCCGTCAGGCGCTGGGCAGCGGCATCGTGTCGGTCTACTCCTTCGCGGTGGCCGTGGTGATCGCGCTCGCCGTCAAGGCGCTGATCGGGCTCCGCTCCGACGCCGAGGACGAGGTCGCCGGCATCGACGTGGCCGAGCACGCGGAGAGCGCGTACGACCTGTCGCCGACCACCGGCAGCGCCGGCGGTGGGGCGTTCGCGCTGGCGGGCTGACCCCGGGCGCCGCGAAGCCGGCGTCGGACGAGGGCGGCGAACCGGCCACCGAGCCAGTCAGCGAGAAGGTCGCCGGTTAACGTTCCTGGGATGGAGGGGTTGGACATGAAGCTGGTGACCGCGGTCATCAAGCCGTACCAGCTGGACGCGGTGAAGGAGGCCCTGCACGCCCTCGGCGTGGCCGGCCTGACCGTCAGCGAGGTCCAGGGGTACGGGCGGCAGAAGGGGCACACCGAGGTCTACCGGGGTGCCGAGTACACGGTCGAGTTCCTGCCCAAGATCCGGGTCGAGGTGCTCACCGACGAGATGGACGTCGACAAGATCGTGGACGCGATCGTCGCCGCCGCCCGAACCGGCAAGATCGGCGACGGCAAGGTCTGGGTCACCGGGGTCGAGGAGGTCGTCCGGGTCCGCACCGGCGAACGCGGCCTCGACGCCCTCTAGGAGCCACCATGACCTCGTTGATCAAGAGGAATGCGTCAGGCAACGCCGACAACGGTGACGCAAACCTCTTGATCAACGAGGTCGGTGGCATCGGGGAGGCGGCGCGGCGGGAGCGGGCGGCGGGGTTCGACCGATGGCTCGGGTCGTTGCTGCCAGGGCGGGACGGGATCGCGCTGGTCGCGGTCGGCGGGCTCGGGCGGCGGCAGTGCGCGCCGCACGGCGACCTCGACCTGGTGCTGCTGCACGCCGGGGTGCCCGGCGTCGACGAGCTCGCCGCGTCGCTGTGGTACCCCATCTGGGACGCCGGCGTGCGGCTCGACCACTCGGTGCGCACCCTCGCCGAGGCGCTCTCGGTGGCCCAGGACGACGTCAAGGTCGCCCTCGCGCTGCTCGACGCGCGCTTCGTCGCCGGCGACCGGGCGCTCGCCGACACGCTCATCCGCACCGCCGCCGACCACTGGCGGCGCACCGCCGTCCGTCGGCTGCCCGCCCTGCGGGAGATCACCGAGAGTCGCTGGCGTACCCACGGCGAGCTGGCCTTCCTGCTCGAGGGAGACCTCAAGGAGGCCGCCGGCGGGCTGCGCGACGTGGGCCTGCTGCGGGCGATCGCCACCGCCGGCATCACGGACGCGCTGCGCCCCGCCGTCCGGGCCGCGCACCTGCGCCTGCTGGACACCCGCGACGCCCTGCACCAGCAGGTCGGCCGCCGGGTCGACCGGCTCGTCGCGCAGGAACGCGACGGCGTGGCCGGGCTGCTCGGCCTGCGCCAGTCCCCGCCCGGCGGGTCCGACGACGCGCAGCAGGCTGCCGCC
>NZ_JAEVHN010000145.1:0-11792 GCF_016803375.1 Micromonospora sp. 4G55 | reverse complement strand
CCGGCCGTCGACGGGACCGGCGCACCAGCACGATCACCAGGATCGCCACCGCGATCGGCACCAGCAGGCAGAGCGCGCCCTGGATCAGCGCGCCGGTGCCGTTCTTCACGCCGAACGAGACGATCGGACCCTCGTCCTTCGACCGCTCCTCCGGCAGGGGCTGCGACCCGTTCCCCGCGTCACCGCCAGCGGGCGCGCCGGCCAGCAGTGGGTTGCTCGACACGTCCGGCACCGAGCGGGTCAGCGCCGCCACCGGATCCACCGCCCCGAACCCGTACTCGTCGTCGCGGCCCTTGCTGCCCCGGTCCTGCGCGGTGCGGACCAGCCGGTTCACCACGTTGGCCGCGTCCAGGTCCGGGTACTTCGCCCGGACCAGTGCCGCCACCCCGGAGACGATCGCACCCGACTCGCTGGTGCCGCTGCTGACGCCGTAGCCGTTGTCGGACACCGAGGTGGGCAACGGTGAGATGATTTCCTCCATCGGCGCGGCCAGCACGGCTTCCGGGCCCCGCACGCTGTCGCCGAAGAAGGAGCCGTCCTTGCCCAGCCCGGTCACCGCGATCACTCCGGGGACGTCCGCCGGCGACGCGACGCCGACGTCGCCCTGGTGGACGTTGCCGGCGGAGGCGACGACCACGACGTTCTTCTCGAGGGCGTAGCGGACGGCCGCCACCTCGTCCGGGGTCGCGCCCTCCTTGACGCCCATCGAGATGTTGAGCACGTCGGCGCCGTTGTCGGTCGCCCAGCGGATGCCCTTCGCCAGGTCACCGGCGTCCAGCCGGCTACCGATCGAGACGGGCAGGATCTTGGCCTCGGGGGCGATGCCGAGCTCTCGCATGTCGCCGCCACCACGCCCGGCGATGATGCCCGCCATGGCCGTGCCGTGCGCGATCTTGTCGTCGGTGCCCCAGCCCTTCGCGGACCCGTCCGCGCCGGTGGCGTAGCCGGGGAGAACCTGGCCGCGCAGATCGGGGACGTCGGGTTCGACCCCGGTGTCGAGGACGGCGACGACCACGCCGCGCCCCTTGGTGATCTTGTGGGCCTGTGGGATCTTCAGCGCGTCGAGGTACCACTGGAGGCCGCGTACCGTGTCGGCGGCGCGGGCCGGGGCCGGCGCGGCCAGTGGAACCGTTCCGGCGGCGACCGCCAGGGCCAGCGCGGCCACAGTGGACCTCAGCACCGGCCGGAGATTTTTCCGCGTACGCATGACACTCCCAGGACCTCGACGACTCGCAACGCAGTGCGGCTCCGGTCCGGTCGAGCCGGACCGGAGCCGCGACGGGGCGATTATCTCAGCCCCACACCTTGGAGTTGCTCATCTCGGTGGAGACGTAGTTCTCGCGCGCCACGCCGACCGCACCGCCGATCTCGTTCAGGACGCGGTTGATGTCGCGCACAGCGGTGTCCCACTGCGCCTGGTGCTGCTCGTAGGCGGCCCGGTCCTGGCCGTCCCACTGGAGCTTCGACAGCATCGACCGCAGCGTGTCCAGCTTCTCGTCGATGGTCTTCGAGATGGACTGCATCTGCTGGTTGGCGCTCTCGAGAACCGCGTAGTCAACCTTGATGCTCATGATTTCCTCCCCTGCTCTTCTCGGCGGATCACGGGTTGAGAGCAGAGTGGAACTTGTCCAGCATCTGCTGCTGCTCTTCGTCGTTGACCTGGTGCGTCGTACCCGACTTGTCGAGCAGGTCGGCGATGTTGTCCATCGCCGTCAGCAGCTTGACCGTGTCCTCGTTCCAGCGGTTCATCAGCGACTGGAAGCCCGTGGACGCCTGTCCCTTCCAAGCGATGGCCAGGTCGTCGACCACGTTCCACAGCTTCTTCAGCTCGCCGTCGACCTCGCTGCGCGTGGACCGCACGTCACTCGCGGCGGTATGCAGAGTCGCTGCTTCGACCTCGAACGCCATGCTTCACACCCTTCCGTCATGTTGTGGCGGCGGATCTGCCGCGCCCTCCCCCGCGGCAAGGCCAACACCCCACCGACGGACACTCCGTAGGAGACGGTAGCCCACCGTGTCCAGCGCGCGCAGCCCTGCCCGGGCGGGAGACCGCACACACCAGGACTCATTGTGGACGGACCCGTCGCCACCCGTCGAGCCCTTCCCAGCTATCGACCGACGTGTTTGCCCAGTCGGGTGACCGGATCGAGGCCGGTCATCCCGCTCACACCGGCTCGACCCAGGCGGTCTGGATCAGCTGCTGACCGTCCCGACGGCGGACCAGGGTGCCCCGGCCCGGCGGCTGCGGGCTCGGCCGCAGCGTGCCGAAGACCGCCCCCTCCTCGCGGTTGCCGGACATCAGCAGGCCCGGCGAGTCCAACTCGCGCAGGCGTTGCAGCACCGGCTCGTAGAGGGCCCGGGCGATGCCGCCGACCCGACGGGTGATGATCAGGTGCAGGCCGATGTCCCGGGCCTGCGGCAGCAGCTCGTGCAGCGCGCTGAGCGGGTTGCTGCCACCCGAGGCGACCAGGTCGTAGTCGTCGACCAGGACGTAGAGGTCCGGCCCCTTCCACCAGCTGCGGTCGCGCAGCTGCGCGGTGGTGACGTCCGGCCCGGGCAGCCGGTTCTGCAGGGCGCTGCGGATCGACCCGAGGCCCTGGCTGAACACCTGGTTGGACGGCGCGTAGTCGAGCAGGTGGTCGCCCTCGACCGCGCCGAGCAGGCCGCGCCGGTAGTCGGCGATCACGATTCGCGCCTGCGCCGGGGTGTACCGCTCGGTGATGCCCCGGGCGATCACCCGCAGCACGTTGGTCTTGCCGCACTCCGCGTCGCCGAAGATCGTGAGGTGCGGTTCGTTCGCCAGGTCGAGGTGGACCGGCGCCAGCGCCGACTCGTTGACGCCGATCGGCAGGCCGGGCGCCGAGGAGTCCGCGACCCGGACCAGCTCGGTGAAGGGCAGCTTGCGCGGCAGCAGCCGCACCTTGGGCGCCGGGGCGCCGGGCCAGGCGTCCGCGACGTGCCGGGCCAGCTTGGCCGACGCCTCGGTCAGGTCCTCGATGTCGCGGCGGTTGTCGATCCGGGAGACCGCGGTGAGGAAGTGCAGCTTGTCCCGGGTGAGGCCGCGCCCCGGCGCGCCGGTCGGCACGTTCGCCGCGGCCCGCCGGTCGATCTCCGACTCGTTGGCGTCGCCCAGGCGCAGCTCCAGCTTGGTGCCGAGCAGGTCCCGCATGTTGATCCGGATCTCCGCCCAGCGGACCGCGGTCAGCACCACGTGCACGCCGAAGCCCAGGCCGCGGTTGGCCAGGTTGGTGATCGTCTGCTCCAGCTCCTCGTACTCCTGGCGCAGTGTGTTCCAGCCGTCCACCACCAGGAACACGTCGCCGAACGGGTCGTCGGCGAACTCACCGGCCGCCCGCCGCCGGCGGTAGCTGGCGACCGAGTCGATGCCGTGCTGGGCGAAGCGGGTCTCCCGGTCGTCCAGGATCGCCATCACCTCGGCCACCGTGCGGCGCACCGCCTCGGTGTCCCGGCGGCCGGCCACCCCGGCGACGTGCGGCAGCCCGTTCAAGCTGCGCAGCGCGCCGCCGCCGAAGTCGAGGCAGAAGAACTGCGCCTCGCGCGGGGTGTGGGTGAGCGCGAGCGAGGCGATCATCGAGCGGAGCAGGGTGCTCTTGCCGCTGAGCGAGGCGCCCACGATGACCACGTTGCCGCCCGCGCCGGCCAGCTCGACCATCATCGGGTCGCGCCGCTGCTCGTACGGGCGGTCGACCACCCCGACCGGGACGGTGAGCTGCCCCCGGCCCGGCCAGGTCGCGGTGCAGAGCCCGAAGGTCGAGTGGACGGCCAGCGGCGGCAGCAGCTCGGACAGGCTCGGCGGCTCGGACAGCGGCGGCAGCCACACCTGGTGGGCCGGAGTGCCCCGGCCCTTGAGCCGCTCGATGAGCACGTCCAGCATCGCCACGGCCTTGCCGTCGGCCGGCTTCTCCTCGGCCGGGGCCACCTCGACCGGCGCCTGCGGGACCTGCACCGGCACGAAGTTCACCCCGTACGGCACGATCCGGCGCTGCACCAGCGCCCGGGACGAGCGCTGGCCCTCCCCCGGCGCCCGGTACGGCCCGGACACGTACGCCGCCCGGAACCGCAGCATGGTGCTGGTGTCGGTCTTCAGGTAGCCGTGGCCGGGCGCGTTCGGCAGCTCGTACGCGTCGGGCACGCCGAGCACGATCCGGCTCTCCACCGCCGAGAAGGTCCGCAGACCGATCCGGTACGACAGGTGGGTGTCGAGGCCGCGCAGCTTGCCCTCCTCCAACCGCTGGGAGGCCAGCAGCAGGTGCACGCCGAGCGACCGGCCCAGCCGGCCGATCATCACGAAGAGGTCGATGAAGTCCGGCTTGGCGGCGAGCAGCTCGCTGAACTCGTCGCAGATGATGAGCAGGCTCGGCATCGGGGCGAGCGGCTCACCGGCGGCCCGGGCCTTCTCGTAGTCGAACCGGGAGACGTAGTTGCCCGCGGCCCGCAGCACCTCCTGCCGTCGGGTCATCTCACCGGCGAGCGCGTCGCGCATCCGGTCGACCAGCGGCAGCTCGTCGGCCAGGTTGGTGATCACGGCGCTGGTGTGCGGCAACGCCTCCAGCGACGCGAACGTCGCGCCACCCTTGAAGTCGACCAGGACGAAGTTGAGCTCCTCGGACGAGTGGGTCACCGCCAGCGCGCCGACGATCGTGCGCAGCAGTTCGCTCTTGCCGGAGCCGGTCGCGCCGATCACCAGGCCGTGCGGGCCCATGCCCTCGTGCGCGGACTCCTTGAAGTCCAGCTCGACGACGTTGCCGTCCGGCCCCACCCCGAGCGGGATGCGCAGCCGGTCCCGGTGACTGCGCGGCCGCCAGGTCTGCTGCACGTCGACCGCCGCCGCGTCGCCGACGCCGAGCAGGTCGGGCAGCTCCATGCTGCGGGCCAGCGGCTCGTCCGAGGTGGTCTGCTGCTGGGAGAGCCGGTACGGCGCGATCTGCCGGGCCAGCCCCTCGGCGGCCTCGGCGCTGAGCCGGTCCGGCGTGCCGAGCCGCGAGCTGGAGGTGCCCCGGACCAGCTCCAGCGAGCTGCCGTCACCGGCGTCCAGGCAGAGCAGCCAGCGGCCGGCGTCGCGCGGGATGGTGCCGGAGAGGTCGATGGTGGTGGCGCCGAGCAGGCCCGGCCCCATCAGTTGGCAGGTCGCCGACACCTCGCCGCCGTCGATCACCACGACGACGTGCGGGGCGCTGGTCAGCGGCTTGGCCTCCGGGGCGAAGCGGGGCCGCCCGGCCAGCTCGGCGGCGAGCGACTCCTCGGCCTCGGCCAGGCTGGCGAAGACCAGCCGGCGGGCGCCGGCGGCGTCGGTCCGCGCGCTGTGGTGGACGTGCGGTAGCCACTTGACCCAGTCCCACACCTGCTGCCGGTCGGGCGCGGCGACCACCGCGAGGATCAGGTCGTCAGGGGCGTGGAAGGTGGCCAACTGGGCCAGCGCGGCCCGGGTCAGGTCCAGCACCGGCTCGCGGTCGCCGCGCAGCACGATCCGGCTGAACGCCCGCAGGGAGAGCGCGGTGGGCAGCTCGGGCACGCTGGAGTGGGCCCGGACGAACCGGCGCAGCGCGATCGCGCTCATCGGCTCCAGGTCCTCCACCGGCTTGGTCTCCGGCGGGACGATCTCCACGGCGAGGCGCTGCGGGCCGGTGGCGATCCGGGCCTCGCCGAAGTCGTCCTCGGTGATCCGCCGCTCCCACATCCGTCGGGACGCGGCGATCGACCAGAGCGCGTCCGGCTCCGGGTGCCGCCAGGTCATCGCGGCCCGCTGCTGCTCGGCCGCGCGCCGGGTGCGCTTGCGCATCTGGGCCAGGTAGCGCATGTAGTCGCGCCGCTCGGCGTTCAGCTCGGCCTTGTCGTTGCCGCCGTTGCCGAGCGAGCCGATCGCCATGCCCAACATGGACACGCCGAAGAGACCACCGGCGACGTACGTCATCATGCCGCCGCCCCGACCGGCGTAGAGGAACGCCATCGCGCCGACCCCACACACCATCGGCAGGATCATCAACAGCTGGCCCATGCCTCGGGGCGTCTGTTCGGGCAGCTCCGGAGGGGACTCCAGCAGCACCTCGCCGCGCGGCAGCGCGGGCCCCGGTTGACGTGGAAGCCGGCGGAACACCACGGTGCTCACGGCTGTCTCCTCCCCAGAAGCGGCCCTGATGCGGTTTCGCGACCGACCTGAGTCGTCGGGTGGGCATCGTACGTGCCCGCCATCGTAGGTAATCTCCCGTGGGCGTCGTGGACCCACGGGGGCGAGGCCGCCGGCCGAGGTGGATCTGAGAGAGCACGAGGAGGCCACAGTGGCGACGAAGTCGGCGACCGGCGGGTTGAGCCGGATCACCATCGTGGCACCCCGGACGAGGATGGATCTGGCACTGCCGTCCGACGTGCCCCTGGCGGACCTGCTCCCCACTCTGCTGCGCTACGCCGGCGAGGACCTCGCCGACGAGGGCGTACGGCACGGTGGCTGGAGCCTGGCCCGGCTCGGCGGCCAGCCGCTCGACGGTGGCCGTACCGCCGCGCAGCTCGGGGTCCGCGACGGGGAGGTGCTCTACTTCAACCCACGTGCGGCGGCGGCCCCGGAGATCGTCTTCGACGACGTGGTGGACGCGGTCGCGACGGCGACCAACCAGCGCCCGGGCACCTGGCAGGTCGGCACCACCCGCACATTCTCGGTGCTGCTGGCGGCGGTGACGCTGGGGGTCGGCGCGGTCGTCACGCTGCTCGCCGGCCCGCCACAGCTGCCCGGCGCGGTGGCCGCCCTGCTGATGGCGGTCGTGCTGGTGGTGGGCGCGGCGGTGCTGTCCCGGGCGGCCGGTGACAGCCGGACCGGCTCGGTGCTCGCCATGGCCGGCCTCGGCTACGCCGCCGTGGGTGGCCTGCTGGTGCTGGCCGGCGACCGGACGCTGACCGAGCTGGCCGGTCCGCACGTGCTGCTGGCCGGTACCGCCGTGGTGCTCTTCGCCGCGGTCGCTGCGCTGGCGGTCGGCGACCGGATGCCGCTGTTCTTCGGGGCCGTCGCGGTCGGCGCGGCGGTGGCCCTCGGTGCGCTGCTCTCGCTGGCCTTCGGCATCGGGGCGGCGGCCGCCGCCGCGATCGTCGCCACCGTCGCGTTCGCGACCCTGCCGGCACTGCCGATGGCCGCCTACCGGCTGGCCCGGCTGCCCGTGCCGTCCATCCCCACCGGCCCGGACGACCTGAAGACCGACACCGAGACGGTCGACGGCCGCCGGGTGCTGCGGCTCAGTGAGCGCGCCGACGCGTTCCTCACCGGGCTGCTGTGGACGGTGTCGCTGCTCGTGCTGGGCAGCCAGGTGGTGCTCGCCGGCAACGGCCGGTTGCCGGCGGTGCTGCTCTGCCTGGTGCTGGCGCTGCTGTCGCTGCTGCGGGCCCGGCCGTTCATCGGGCGCGCCCAGCGCACCCCGGTGCTCGTCACCGGCACCGCCGGGCTGGCGCTGACCGCGGCGGCCACCTTCGCCGGCGGCTCGCTGGTGACCCGGCTCGGGCTGGTCCTCGGCGGCCTGCTGCTGGCCGCGGTGATCAGCCTGATCTACGGCCTGAGCGTGGCGGGCAAGCGGATCTCGCCGGTCTGGGGCCGGACCCTGGACATCGTCGAGATCCTGCTGATCGTCTCGCTGGTGCCGCTGGCGTTCTGGGTGTGCGGGCTCTACGGCTGGATCGTCAATCTCCGACCCTGAACGTGCCGGCCGCGGTGGCGACCGGCGTGGTGGCGTAGACCCCGGGCCCGTGCTGGCCGTCCAGCGGCCGGGCCGGGATGCCGCACCGGCGGGCCATGTCGCGGACCACCTTGACCAGGGCCTCGACGTGGCCGTCCATGGCGGCGACGCGCAGCAGGGGCGGCACCGGCCGGCCGCCCGGCACCACCACCGCCGCCACCGTGTGCGACGGGGCCGAGGTGGAGGTGATCGCGTCCACCAGGGTGCCCAGCGACGCCTCGGGCCGCTTGCGCAGGGTCAGGCAGAGCTGCGTCCAGCCGCCGCCACGCAGCCCCGTCCAGGTCTCCTCGGGCGCCGCCGGGGCGAGGTCGAGGCCCGCCGCGGAGACCACCGCGGCCCGTAGCTCGTCCCGGCCCAGCACGCGGTGGCTCAGGCCGGCCGCGTTCAGCGCCTTGCCCAGCCGTCCCACGCCGGTAGCGACCGTGCGGTGCACGCCGCGCATCCCGCCGCCGCGGGTCACCGTCTCGGTGCGGGCGTCCGGCACGGACAGGCGCAGCGCCACCCAGACCGTCCGGTGGGCGGCCGGTGGTGCGCCCGGCGCCGGGTACCAGACCAGGGTGTGCGAGACGACCTGGGTGAGGGTGACCGGGCCGGCGAAGTCGGTGAGCACCTGGAGGGCACGGTCCACCACGGACGCCTCGATCGAGCCGGCCGGCGCGCCGGGCCGCCCGGTCAGCGCCACGGCGGCGAACCAGCCGCGGCCGTCCTGGCCGATGCCGAGCCGGGTGCCCCGTTCGGTGAGTTCGATCACGTTGAGTTCGGGGGTGAGCGCCGCCAGCCGGGGGTCGACCACGGCGCCCTGGGCGACCGCCGCCCGGGCCTGCTCGCGGCGGTGCCCCAACCGGCGGCGCAGCAGCAGGTCCTCGTACCACCAGCGGCCGCCGCGTCGGCCGAACGCCGCCGCCGTCGCGAACAGGGCCAGGCCACCGACCACACCGACCACCCAGCCGGGGCCGCCCAGCGCGGCCCAGACGGCGAGCGCGCAGAGTTCCAGCACGACGAGCTGACCGACGGCGACCGACCCGATCCGGCCGCGTCCGCGCCGGTCGGCCGGCACCACCGGCCGGTCGGCCGCGGCGTCGGGGGCGGCGGGGGTACGACCGGGTGGCGCCTGGAGCTGCGTCATCGGTGAGCGTCCCTTCTGGACATCATGGGCATCCGGCGGGGCGGTGCGGTGCCGGAGGACGGGCGGGGGTCCCGATGACCCACCCGTGGCCCCTTATCGTAGGGAAGCCCGCGGCGGAGTTCGGACCTGATCGTCGCGGACCCACCCCCGCCGGAGGTCAATCATGCGGACCCGCCGCGATCAGGTGCAGGCGTACCGCTTCGTCACCCGCCGCATCGTCTCCGCGCTGCTCTCCGGCGACCCCGAGACCACCAACCTGCCGATGCGGCGACTGGGCATGGCCGTGATCGGCAGCGTGCTCACCGCCGCGATCGTGCTCGGCGGGGCCGGCGCGTACGGCCAGTTCACCGGGAACACCGCGCCGCTGGAGGCGAACACGCTGGTCATCGAGCGGGAGACCGGTGCCACGTACGTCTTCGCCGACGGGGTGCTGCACCCGACGTTGAACTACGCCTCGGCTCGGCTGATCCTCAACGAGGCCGACCCGCCGACCCGGACGATGTCGCGCGCGTCGATCGAGGACCGGCCCCGGGGTCGTACCGTCGGCATCGTCGGCGCCCCCGACGCGTTGCCGGACCGCACGTCGCTGGTCGGTCTCCCCTGGTCGGTCTGCGACGTGCCCGACCCGGGCGACTCCCGCCGGTCGACCACCCGGGTGGTGATCGACCGGCCGCTGACCGGCGGCACGCCGCTGGCCGACCGGGCGGTGCTGGTCCGGGGTGACGGGCAGCGCTTCCTGCTCACCGGCGGCTCCCGGCTCCAGATCGTCGGCGGGGACCCGGCGCTGGCCGCGCTGCGGATGGCCAACGCCACCGCGCTCGACGTCGGCGCGCAACTGCTCAACGCGGTGCCGGCCGGGCCGGCGCTGCGGGAGCTGGGCATCGACGGCGACGGCACGCCGAGCAGCCGGTCGGTCGGGGGCCGCCCGGCCCGGATCGGCCAGGTGTTCCGGGCCGCCGGCGAGCACTACGTGCTGACCCGCGACGGCCTGGTCTCCATCGGCGAGGTGAGCGCCCTGCTGCTGCAGAGCGACGGCGGTCAGGTCACCGACATCAGCCCGGACCAGGTGGGTGAGCTGTCCGACCGGCGGGTGGAGCCGGACGGCATGCCGCAGGCGCTGCCCGCGCTGCACCCGGTGCGCCCGGGTCAGACGGTGGTCTGCGCCAGCTACCGGACCGGCCCCACCGGCGGTGCGCCGACCACCACCCTGGAGGTCTTCGACCGGACGCCGCCCGAGCTGGCCGGCGCCGACGGCGCGACGGCGGTGCGGCAGGGCTCCCGCGACGCCGTCGAGACGGCCGAGGAGGTGCTGCTGCCGGGCGGCAAGGGCGTGCTGGTCCAGGCCTCCCCGGGTGCCGGCGAGGGCACCGAGGCGGCGGCCGGCGCCACGGTCTACCTGATCAGCCCGCAGGGGGCGCGGTACCCGCTGGGGAAGCGCTCGGGTGATGCGGTCACCGCGCTCGGGTACGGCGGGATCAAGCCCCTGGTCGTGCCGGCGTCGCTGCTCTCGCTGATCCCGACCGGCCCGACCCTGGAGCGGCGGGACGCGTTGTCCTACTTCGCCCCCGGCGACGGCCCCGGCACCCCGTCACCGCAGCCGAAGGCGGCCACCGGAGCGCCGGCCCAGGGTGGTTGAGGGGTGCCGACGGCCGATCCACGGGTCGCCCCGGCTGGCGCCGGTCGACTAACCTGGGCGTGGCCGAGGTATCGACTATGGACAACGGGGATGCTGCCATGACCGGGCGTACGACAGTCGACGTTCTGTCCTTGGAGGACTTTCACCAGCGGATGGCGGACCGGCTCGCCCAGGCGGAGGCGGCGCTGAAGAAGCTCAACACCGAGCTCCAGTGCACCCCGCCCGCGCTCGGCACGTTCACCGACGCCAGCAGCAACGCCCGCCGCTACAGCGAGATGCAGGCGAGCTACGCCGAGCAGGTCGCCCGGCTGCGCCGCGCCGTCGAGGCGTCCCGCACCGCGACCCACACGATCATGACGAACTACCGCACCACCGAGGCGCGCAACGCGGCGAACGCCGCCGACATCGAGGCCGCGCTCAACGGGGTGGACGAGGCGCTCAACGAGCGGGGGGACGGTCGTGTCTGAGTACACCCAGCGCTATCAGCATGTCAGCCACCGCGAGCTGTACGACGCGGTGCACGCCGGCGACCCGCAGCAGATCGACAACCTGGCCAGCCAGTGGAGTTCGCTGCGGGACACGCTCGACAACCTCGCCCGGGATCTCGGCGCCGACCTGGAGAAGTTGGCCCCGGCCTGGACGGGCGACGCCGCGCGGGAGTTCCACGACCGGCTCTCCCTCGTCGTGCGCTACTCGTCCGACCTGGCCGAGGGCACGGCCGACGTGCGGCAGGCGCTCTCCCTGATGGCCGGCCAGCTGCGCACCGCTCAGCGCAATGCGGAGAGCCCGGAGGCCACCGACGACCACGACAAGGCGCTGGACGGGGCGACCAAGGGCCTGGTCCTCGGCGTGCCGGGCATGATCGTCGGCGGCATCCTGGGCCACCAGCAGGACAAGGCCGAGCAGGAGAAGGCCCACCAGCGGATGGTGCAGGTGGTGGCCGACCTGGCCGCGGGCTACGAGGTCGCCTCGTACGGCCGGGTCGTCGACCCGCCGGCCCCGCCGCCGCGGCTGCCGGGTGAGGCCGACCGTAACGGCGCGACGAGCAAGGCCGGCCCGTCGGTGGGCAGCCCGGCGTCCGCGCCCGGCACCGGGATCGCCGGTCCGGGTGGCGGCGCCACGGTGTCCACCCCCCAGCAGCCCGGCGCACGGTCCGACGACCGGTTCCGGCGACACCGGCAGCGGCACGGGCGGCACCGGCACGGGTACGACGACCACGCCGGTCACCGGCGGTGGGCTCGTCGGCAGCGGCACCTCGCTCGCGGGCGCCGAACCGCTCACCGGCGGCGCGCTTCCC